>CAUORV010000022.1:0-12283 GCA_963507085.1 uncultured Atopobium sp. | reverse complement strand
GAATCACAAAACTGGCAAGAAACTGAGCGAGAGACTCAGCAAGAATTTGATGAGGGGCTAAATAAAACAGCAGGTCAAATTATGTGCAAAGGCATTTCTTCTGGAGCACTATGTTTTACCGGCATCTCGCTTGTGTATGGCGTCATTGCGCTGGCAATCAATTATGGGGACAAGCAGAATAACATCACGCTTCTTACTCTGATTGCCGCGGGTGTGTGCTCAGGTGTTTACCAGCAGATTTGGTTCAACTATCAGCCTCTGATTACTAAGCTCAGCTACCTTCACAGGTTTCTTGGCTTCAACGTTTGCCTGTTCCCAACGCTTGTGGCGATGGCGCTCATTGGAGGATGGGTGCCAAATATGGCTCAGGCTTGGATGTCTTTTACTGCGCTGTACCTGGTCATTCTTCTGGTAACTATCCTGTTTTTCAACGCCATGTTCAAGAAAGAGGAGCAGAAATACAAAGCTGCTTTCGAGAAGTACCAGGCATCTCGTCGCGGATAAAGTTGCAACTGATTTTGGACCTTGTAGCTGCGCCTTATTTCTGCAAAGAATCTGTAACTTTTGCCTGAAACGTAAAAGAATCGGTGGATTCTGCCTAATTTCTACAAAGAATCTGTGTCCCAAACACAGATTCTTTGTACTTTTCAGGCAGACTTTAAAGCGTGCCTAAGGTTACCCTTCCATGAGCGCTCTCATGGAACCTGATTTTCTCGCTAAGTCTGAACGATTTGCCGGAAAAGTGCACCATATCTGAGTGGTTTTGCCGGTTTCTCTCATCATGTCTGAGTAAATTTACTCAGACATGATGCAGTTTTCAGGCTCAAAGGAACCTTCGCCAAGCTATACGCAAAGAGCTCGGCCTGTCGAGAAGACCGAGCTCTTGCGAGTCACACCTGACCAGCGCCTCCGACCAGCGTGTCTGCCGTGCGCCCGAGCGGTCGCGATCTGATGGTCGCGCTTACTTTTTCTTCAGAGCGTTCAGGATGCTGATGATGATGTGGTAGAGGAGCGCGGAAACAGGCCAGATAATCCAGGAACTTTTCCAGTCCTTGGTGATGAAGCTATAGCCCACGTACAGCAAGGTAATGGTGCCAAAATACGCCCTGGCAATTGGCCTGTACTTCAATGCTGCGGATTTGGAGTCTCTCTTGTTGCTTTTCTCGTCGTGAGAGAAATCGCCTTCCTGAAGAAGAACCCTGTAGCCATCTCTAAGAATTCCCGAGTAAACCAGCAGGTAAACGCCAAGAGAGACGAGAATTGCTGCCATAAAGAAACCAAGCGCAAAAGTGAGGCCAGTCCCGTAGTACGAGGCAATAAGGAAGGGGATTGCGCTCAGGATGGTAAGGCAGACGCCGGCGGCCTGTTGCACGTATCGCAACGATTCGGTTGACTCGGCGCGTCTACGAACGGCGGCTTCGACACCGTATTGGAGCTCGAGAGAGGCCTCCTTGAGCTGCTTAAACTTCGCGAGCTTCATGTCCTGGAGAATCAGCAGGCCAACGCCTGCAGCAATGAAGAGCATCATGATGCAAATGCCCGCAATGCCCATCGCATCTGGAGAAATGCGCATCGGATCAAAGTAGAGCGCATCTTCACTGTATGTTGCAAGCGAGACAAGAAGCGCAGGTCCCAGGATAAAGAGGGTAATTGCGCCTGCCGTGGGGCGAGAAGTTCGTGCGATTGCATCAAGGTATTCGGTGGCTGTGTCGAGAGAAACGCTGAGCTTCGGTGCCACAGTTTTGCTGGTGGATGCGTCGTCAGTGGAAGATTCGCCGGCGGTGTCGCCGTCAGGGCTGTCTGCGGTGCTTGCGGCAGCGGGATCCGAAGGGCCACCCTGCCCCGAAGAGGCCGCATAATCAACAGCGATGGCAGTGGCTGGAAGCTCTTCAAGCTCGTCTTTGAGCAGGTAGTCTGTGGAAACGCCAAAGAGCTCGCTCATAGCCATAATCTTTTGAATATCAGGCATGGAAGCCATAGACTCCCATTTAGAAACTGACTGCCTCGAAACGCCAAGCTGTTGTGCAAGCTCTTCTTGTGACCAACCATTACGCTTTCTGAGGCTCATGATTTTCTCGCTCAGTAACACGGCTATTCCTTTCTGTTGGTGATGTGGTGGGATTCACATGTGATGGCTATTACTCTAAAAATTGCCTTGATTGCACACCACCAAGTTGAGTTGGAAATTTGTCAACTCTGAGTTGCGTAATAGTTTACCTGCAGAAATGTTATCAAATTTTGGAAAAATAGTTTTAAAAGTCATTTAAAATTTTTGTACGTTCGCGGAATATGTCGACCGGAGGCGACATTTGTTCAGTATGTATATGATAGTATCTGCTCACGGAGAAATTAAATAATCCATATCAGAAAGGAATGCGCTAAAAATTTTGTGCTTCTCGGCGTTGGGTCCGGTGCATAAAAATTTGCGCAAAAGCCACATGAAGAACTTAAAGGTATGCATCGCTTCGTCTGCTCTTGTAGCCGCGCTGGCACTTGCTCCAGCATTTGCGCTGGCAGAGGGCACAGCGCCTGCTCCTACAAGCACTACCGGTGCTACTGCTACTACTGGCGTAACTCCTATTCCTGCACCAACTAGAGAGCAGCTCATGGATCCAACGGTTAATCCATACGCTCCTGAGGACGCATACTTCCTTCCTGATGTTACTAACCCAATTCCAGACGGATTTATGGTTGGCAACGCTGACGGCGTAGTCATTGTCGACAACGGCGATGGCACTGTTACCGTTAAGGGTCACTGGACTCCTGCGCTTGATTTTGACGAGGTCATTGAAGTTCAGTTTGTTCGCATTCCTGGCACAACTCCTGATCCAGATCCAACTCCTACACCTGATCCAGATCCAACTCCAGCTCCAACCCCTGATCCAGAGCCAGCTCCAGCACCAGAGCCTGCTCCAGCTCCTGCACCAACACCAGAGAAGAAGTCCGCTCTTCCTGCAACTGGTGTCGCGGACGTTGTTGTTCCAGCCTCTGTTCTTGCAGTAAGCGGCCTTGGTTTTGTTGCTGCTTCTCGTAAGGTTCGCCAGTAGGGGAAGAGCCTGCGACGCCGACCGCGTTGCAAAGCCGACGGGTTTCTCGCCAGAAGAATATAACGTGCATGTAAAGCGCCTGACTTCGGGCGCTTTTTTGTGCGGAAACCGGGCGGGTGGCCAGGCGGAAATTGGGTACACTCTGAATAACGAAATTCGGAGGTTGTTATGGAAGATCAGCAGCAAAAATTCTCGCAGAACGGTGGCGTGGAGCAGGAGCCGACGCACCCATCTTCAACTGCGCTTGTGCTAGAAGGCGGCAGTTATCGAGGCATTTTTACCGCTGGAATTCTTGATGTGCTTCGCGAGAAGGGCGTCACCAACTTTGAGAGTGTGTGGGGAGTTTCCGCGGGCGCTATCAATGCCGTGAGCTTCAGGTCCAAGCAGATGGGTCGCGCCATGCGCATTATGCTGGCCTTTAGGGACGATCCTCGCTTTCTTTCGATTCGCTCGTTGATCACTACTGGCGACATCGCAGGCGCGGATTTTATGTTTGACGAAATCCAAAACCACCTGGACCCTTGCGATAACGAGGCGTTCAATCAAAATCCCATGCAGATGTATGTGGTTGCGTCCGATGTTACGTTTGGTACGTCGGCATATCTGCACGTAAAAAAGTTCCCGGAAGACGTGACCATGGTCCGAGCGTCCGCGTCGATGCCAACGGTTTCTCGTATGGTTGAGCTGGACGGACATCGTTATTTGGACGGCGGAACAACCGATTCAATTCCGTTTGCGGCGGCGCTTGGTCTGCCCGACGGAAAAGCTGAGTACGCGGTTGACGTTCCCGACCACACGCCGGCAAAGAAAGCGCTGGTCATTGTCACGCAGGACAGAAACTTCGTAAAAACCGACGTCAACGAGCAGGTTGCCATTCGCTCGAAGCTCTATTCTGCATATCCGTACTTTGAAGCCGCGCTGGCTTCTCGCGCTGAGCGCTACATGGATCAGCGCAAACAGCTCTTTGAGCTGGAGGAAGAGGGTAGAGTGCTGGTGCTTGAGCCTCCCGAGCCAGTTGAAGTTAAAGTTAACGAGAAGTCCGGTGAGGCCCTGCTGTCTCTATACCTGACAGGTCGCCAAGTTGCACTTGAGCGCCTTGAAGAGATTAAAAGTTTTATCGAGTAGGGTGCGCGAGCTGGCACTCGCGCGATCTGCGGTGGCTCGCGCACGATTTGCGGTGGCTTGCACGCGACCTGCGCAGGAAGCACAAATTGACACGAAAAGAGTTTGTTTTGAAGACGCCAATGAACAAGTTTTTGAAGGTAATGTTTGCGCTGGTTATCGTTGCGATGACCGGTGCGGCAATTCTGCAAATTGTCGCCCCCGAGTACATGGGAAGCAACGCCGCTTATGGCATTTCGACCGGATGGCAGCGAGAGATTGGTTTTTGGAATCTTGCGGTGCTCATCATTTTGGTTACCACTTGTTTCCACTACGATTGGGTCTATCTACGTGCAATTTTGCTCGCGCTGATTCTGGGCGGCATTGGAATTGGAACCAATCACTTCATCCATTTTTTGAGCGCTCACGAGTCGGTAAATTTGGTGGGAGCTATCGAGAATTACGTTCTTGCAGTTGGTTGGATGATTGGCTGGAAGCTTGAATGTAATCGCAGGAAGACTGCAGGCGCTATTGAATAACTGCGGAAAGGTCGCGAGCGTTTTCACATGACGTCATGAGCGCCTGATTTTCTCGCCATGTCTGAACGATTTGCCGGAAAAGTGCTCCATGTCTGAGTGGTTTTGCCTGATTTTCTCGCCATGTCTGAGCTGTTTTACTCAGACGTGATGTAGTTTTCAGGCTCAAAATTTAGGGTCAAAGCGCCTATCTTTCACGCGCCTGATTTTGTCAAAGAATCTGTAAATTTTGCCTAAAAATGCAAAAGAATCTGTGGATTTGCCTGATTTCTGTAAAGAATCTGTGCCTCAAATACAGATTCTTTGCACTTTTTAGGCGCATATTGCTAGACAGGCGCGCCTGACGAGAAACCCCGCGCGCTCGCGCTCGCGCACGTTAGCGCAGGCGCGTGAGCTGCACTTTCTCGATAAGCGAATCCACAACCGAGCGCTCCGCCGCCTGAGTTCCGCTCTCCATGACGTTTGCGGCGCCCGTGGCCATGGCCAGTCGCAGCGCGTCTTCTGTCGAGAGACCCTGTGCATCCGCAAAGGCAAGCGCCGCCACAACGGAGTCACCGGCACCGACAGTGCTTCCTACCTGGACTTTTACTGGACCTGCATACCAAACCTCGTCGGCCGTGGCGTAAACGGCGCCGTTGCCGCCCATGGAAACGCAGACCGTGTCGATGCCACCAGCAACAATTTCGGACGCGGCAGCGGCAATCGCGTCCACGTCGGTCAGCTCGCGGCCAAGCATGGCGGAGAGTTCGTGATCGTTTGGCTTGGTAAAGTACGGCTTCTGCTCAAGGCCAGCTGAGAGGGCCGCGCCGTCGGCGTCCAGGTAAACCTTCAGTCCGGCGTCGCGCAGCGCGCGAGTCCAGCGGCCATACGTATCGGCGGAAGCTCCGCGGGGAAGGCTGCCGGAAAGAACGACAATGTCGCCAGCGGAAGTCTTGGCAATCACGTCAGCAAGCGCCTGGTCAAGCACGGTGTCGGTGACCTCGGGTCCGGGCTCGTTGATGTCGGTATTGGTGCCGCCCTCAGTATCAACAACCTTCAGGTTGGTGCGCGTCTCGCCGGGAACGGAAATCGCCTGGACCTTGATGTTATTCTCGCCAAGCGTGTCAGCGATCCATTTGCCGGTTTGACCTGCAAGAACGGCGATGGCGGTAGACTCTCCGCCCAGCTTAGCGATAACCTTGGACACGTTGATGCCCTTGCCGCCCGCGTCTCGCCTGAGCCACGTGATGCGATTCACCTGGTCAACGGCAAAGTTTGGCACCTGGACGGTCTTGTCCAGAGCGGGGTTGAGCGTGACGGTGTAGATGCTGGGCATAGTCGCTCCTCGGTTTGCAGCGCCGCAATCGGCGCTTGAGTAGCACCGCCAAGCGGCGCAAGTTATCTACGCTGATAATACTTCAGTTTCGGCAAAAAAGTAACCGCGGACAGCGCTGTTACGCGCATATCCGCGGTCTTTTCTGGCGAGAAACTCGGCGCACTCGCGGCTCGCCCTGGACCCGCGGTCCGGCGGCGCACTCGCGGCCGCCCTGTGCCCCGCGCCGCCCTGGGCGCACCGTCAGCGCTTACTTGCTGTCAGCGCTCTTGAACTGGTCGAGCGCCCAAGCGTACGCAGTTGGAGCAACCCTGGACCAGTACTTCCAGTTGTGGTTGTCGCCGGAGTCGCGCTGGTAGTCAACGTTGATACCAGCATTTTTGAGCTGATCAACAAAGGTGTCCACGTCAGCAACAGGCACAACTCCGTCGTCGGAAGTTGTTGCAACAAAGAACGAAACCTGACTTGGATCAACCTCACCAAGATACTGAGTTGGGAACAGCTTCTTGTACAGATCCCAAGACCAGCTGGTGGTTCCGTCGCTAAAGGCGTGCTGAGACGTGTAAATAAAGTTGTCGTCAGCAAGCGTTGTCCAAACGGAAGGCGAGAGCAAAATGCCCTTGCTAAAGTAATCGGAGTGGTGCAAAACAAAACGAGCTGCACCATAACCGCCCATAGAAATGCCGCCGATTGCGTGATCCTTGCGGTCCTTTGACACGCGATACGTGCTCTCAATGTAAGGTACCAGGTCGTTCATGATGGCGGATTCCATCTTGAGGCCGCGGTCAGCGGAGTCAATGTAGAAGCTGTTAAAGCCGTCGACAAAGACTACGATAGCTCCCTGACCAGCGGTTTGAATAGCCTCGTCAAGCATGGCGGACGAATCAAAGCGCTCTAGTAAATTGCGATGATTGCCATACAGGCCATGCAGCATGTAAATAACAGGATAGGTCTTATCGGGATTGGACTCGTAGTCTGCAGGCAGGTAGACGTCATAGTTCCAGTCCAAGCCAAGGGTTGGCGAGTAGAACGATGTTGCTTTAACGGTTCCCTTAGGAGCCTCTTCTTTTTGATCCTTCTGCGCCTCAGACTGAGCGGTTGAGCTGCCTTGAGTGTTCTCAGAGGCGGCTGGCGAGCAACCATAGAATGGAATCACCAGCAAAAGCGCTGCAAATAGAGCAAGTGCGGTGCTCAGTACAACATGATTCTTAAGTTGGGTTTTGAGCTGGCCGCCCAGCAACGCAAAGTTCCGGTGCAAACGTGCGACAAAATCTGTGTCACGCATCATTTCCTCCTGACGCTGTAGCTTTGACCTTGGTGTAAACATACGAGCACGCCCGCACTTCTCGCCCCATAAAATAAAAAGTCGAAACAAAATGCATCGCACAGCAGGCCAAGTGGTTGTTCTTGTGCTGTGGACGGCTTTGCAATGTGGAGAAACCCGTCAAATTTGAACGAATTGTTGCATTCGTGAAGCAACAAAAATTCCCGCGTACAACAGCTAAAGAGTGGAGTATACTTTTAAGGCTTTTCCACAGAGCCCCGTAATCTCTGACAAGAAAAAGCATCGATGACCCGTCCAGGGGTTATCAACTCGTAATTCGTAGGAGGAGTCAAGTGAAGAAGTCGACTCAGTTCGCCAAGGCTGGCGAAGTCGAGCGCAAGTGGGTGCTCATCGACGCTGAGGGCGCAACGCTCGGTCGTCTGGCTACAAAGGCTGCCATGATTCTTCGTGGTAAGAACAAGCCACAGTACACCCCAAACGCTGATACTGGTGACTTTGTTGTCATCATCAATGCAGACAAGGTTGTCCTTACTGGTGTTAAGGCTGACCACAAGGAGTATTGGCGTCACTCCGGCTACCTTGGTGGCTTGAAGATCACTTCCTTCAAGGAAGAGATGGAGAAGCATCCAGAGCGTGTTGTTGAGCACGCAGTCAAGGGCATGCTTCCTAAGACCACTCTTGGTCGCAAGCAGGGTATGAAGCTTAAGGTTTACGCCGGCGCTGAGCACCCACATGCTGCACAGAATCCCGTCAAGATTGAGCTGGAGGGCTAAACGATGGCAGATAACACCGCTGTTTACACCGGCACCGGCCGTCGTAAAGAGGCCGTCGCTCGTGTTCGTCTTGTTCCTGGAACTGGTAAGGTTACCGTTAACGGCCGCGAGGCAGTCCAGTATTTTGGTCGCCAGCAGCTCGTAGACAACGCAACCGCACCTCTCCGCATTACTGATACTCTTGGTCGTTTCGACGTCCTCGCAAACTGCGATGGCGGCGGCATCAACGGCCAGTCCGGCGCTCTTCGCCTGGGCATTGCTCGCGCTCTTCTTGAGGCTGGCGAGTATCGTGATGACCTTAAGAAGGCCGGCTACCTCACCCGCGATTCTCGTGCGGTCGAGCGTAAGAAGTACGGTCTGAAGAAGGCTCGTAAGCGTCCTCAGTTCTCCAAGCGCTAAGGCCGCTGGACCCAAAAAAGTCCTCACAAAGAGACCTGTTGTATATCGGCAGGTCTCTTTTTTGTATACTTTTAAATGGTTGCATTTTGCATATTTGTGCAACCGCTTTAGTCCGCACGTTCTTCTCGCCATCTGGCGAGAAGCCCCACCTGTCGAGTAGTTCGCTGGCGCTTCGCGCGCAAGTTGCTCTCCACCCGACAACACTACATTCGCAGCTAGGAGACGCTTATGAAGTACTTTGGAACCGACGGCTTTAGAGGCCGTGCAAACGAGGGTCTGAACGTCGATCATGCATACAAAATTGGCCGCTTCATTGGCTGGTATTACGGAGCCAAGCAGGCTCGCAAGGCTCGCATCATTATTGGTAAGGATACCCGCAGGTCAAGCTATATGTTTGAGTCCGCGCTTGTCTCGGGCCTGGTTGCTTCCGGTGCTGACGCGTACATGCTGCACGTTATTCCTACTCCTGGCGTTAGCTACGAGGTAGTAGACGGTGCCTTTGACTGCGGCGTCATGATTACCGCGTCTCACAACCCATTCACCGATAACGGCATCAAGCTGGTCAACAAAGACGGCTACAAGATGGACGAGGACGTTCTCGAGCAGGTAGAGTCCTATATTGACGGTGAGTTTGACGTTCCTCTGGCAACGGGTGACGCCATTGGCCGCACGGTTGATTACATGCAGGGTCGTAACCGCTACATCTCCAGCCTTATTGCAAGCTGCGGCTTTAGCCTCCAGGGCCTGAAGATTGGCCTGGATTGCGCTAACGGCGCAGCTTCTAGCGTTGCTCGCCCTGTCTTTGACGCCTTGGGCGCCGAGACGCATGTTATCAACAACGCTCCAAACGGCCTCAACATCAACGTTGATTGCGGCTCCACCCACATTGACCAGCTGCAGCGATTTGTGGTTCAGAATGGCCTTGACGTGGGCTTTGCCTACGACGGTGATGCTGACCGCTGCCTGGCAGTTGACGAGCGTGGTCACGTGGTTGACGGAGACCTGATTCTCTACGTCTGCGGCACCTACCTCAACAAGTATGGTCGCCTGGCTAAGCAGACCGTGGTCACCACCGTTATGAGCAACTTTGGCCTGTTCAAGGCATTTGACGACGCTGGCCTCTCTTACGAGAAGACCAACGTGGGCGATAAGTACGTCTACGCTTGCATGAACGAGAACGAGTACAGCCTGGGCGGCGAGCAGAGCGGTCACATCATCTTTGGTGACCTGGCAAAGACCGGCGACGGTATCCTGACCAGCCTCCGTATTATGGAGGTCTTACGAGCAGAGCGCGAGAAACTCTCTGAGCTTACTCGTCCCGTTACACTATATCCACAGCAGTTGGTTAACGTCCGCGTCACTGACAAAGAAGCTGCTATGCAGTCTCCTAAGGTCAACGATGCAGTTGCAGCTGCCGAGAAGTTCCTTGAGGGCAATGGTCGCGTGTTGGTCCGCGCTTCCGGAACAGAGCCTCTGGTGCGTGTTCTTGCAGAAGCTCCAACTGATGAGCTCTGCCAGCAGGCAAATCAGATTGTGCTCGACGCACTTGAGGAGTATAGGCTCAGCGCTTAAGCGCAGATAGATCCAGGGGATACGATGGCACTGGCAGGAATAGGTGTAGATATGCTTGAGATTGCCCGCATGCAGCAGGCAATTGAGAGGCGCCCTCACTTTATTCGCCGTATGTTCACCGATGCCGAGCGTGCGTATTGTGAGCGCACTGCTCGCCCTGCGGAGCACTATGCTGCTCGCTTTGCGGCAAGAGAAGCCGTGCTCAAAGCCTTAGGAACGGGTTTCTCGTCTGGTATTGGTTTTCAGGATGTGTCTGTTGAGAGAGATCAGCTGGGCAGGCCACAGGCTCGTCTAGCTGGCAAGGCTGCACAGATTGCGGCTGAGCAGGGCGTGCAAGAGATTGCGCTTTCTATCTCGTATACCAGAGACGTTGCGGTAGCCAATGCGGTTGCGGTGACCAACGCCGTAAAACCCAAGGTAGATCAAAAGGAAGATGCTGCCCAAGAGCTGGCACGTTCGTTCAAAGAAGCTCGTTCTGTGTTGGATGAGCTTGAGCGCGTGCAAGAACCTATAATTGAGACAACCTTTGACGATGTTGTTAAATCCGAGGAGTAAGTTATGCAGCCGGTACTAAATGTTGAGGACATCAAGCGCGTAGAGATTGCGCTGACACGCGTGGGCGTGAGCGTTTCCGAGCTCATGCACCGTGCAGGTTACGCTGCTGCTCAAGAGGCCCTTGGCATGGGAGGGGACATCTCTAACGTTGTCATCCTCGTAGGTCTTGGCAATAACGGCGGAGATGGCTGGGTGGCAGCAGAAGCGCTGCGCTCTAGAAACTGCAACGTTAAGGTAGTCACTCCGCTTGAGCCTGATCAGATTTCCGGCGATCTTGCACGTCAGATGGCGCAGCGCGCCGTTCGCGCGGGAGTCTCCGTGCTGGTTGGTCCTTCTCGCCAGGAGCTGATTGACCTGTTGGCAACGGCTGATGTGGTGCTCGATTGTATGCTGGGCACCGGCTTCCACGGCAAGGTTCGTGCTCCGTTTGATATTTGGATTGAGTGCCTGAATCAGTCTGGTGCTCGCGTTCTTTCCGTTGACGTTCCAAGTGGCCTTTCTGCGCAGAAGGGCCAGGTAGAAAGCGCGTGTGTTGTCGCTGACGTTACCGTTACCATGATTGCGCTCAAACCCGGCCTTATTGCAGACGCTGGCCGCGACGTTTGCGGCTCTATTGTCGTAGCTCCTCTGGCCGAGCAGACCGAGCGCCTGGTTGTTGAGGCAGATCCTGTTGCCTGGCGCGTTGACCTGGAAGACTATCTGGCTTCCGTTCCCGCCCAGCTCAACGACTGCGATAAGTACTCTCGTGGCTCCGTTCTGGTGGTTGGTGGCTCAAGTCGCTTCCCTGGAGCTGCTGTTTTTGCTGCTAAAGCAGCTGCTCGCGCGGGTGCTGGCTACGTTACGCTGGCAGTTCCTGAGGCCATTGTCAGCTGCGTTCAGATGATGCTGCCAGAGGTTCCCGTTATTGGCCTTCCATGCGACGCTGAAGGCGTGTTCACTGAGGAAGCAGCTCCACTGGTGCTGCAGCTTGCCGCCATGCGTACCGTTACGCTGGTTGGCCCTGGCATGCGCGTCTCTGGTGGAACCGTTAAGGTTACCTCCGCACTGCTTGACTCTGAGCTGCCCGTTATTGTTGACGCCGACGCGCTCAACTGCATTGCTCGCCTCACTAATAACAACCTTCCAGATTTCCCCGAGCTCACTCGTCGTACCGCTCCGCTTATCATGACGCCGCATCGTCGCGAGCTTGGTCGCCTGGTTAATCAGGTAGATAATCCTCCTGCAAGCCTGGTAGCTCAGCTTGAGGCTGCTCGCAAGATTGTCTGGGCAGACGGTGGCTCTGAACTGGTCATTGTTGCTAAGGGAACCGCAACTGGCTGCGTTGGCGTCCAGAAAGCCGTGCTGCCAAAGCCTGGTCCCGTTACGCTGGCAACTGCTGGCTCTGGTGACGTTCTTGCTGGTACTATTGCTGGCCGCTTGGCTCAGGTTGCTGGTCAAGTTGATGACCTGCCAACCTTCTGCTCACTTGCCTGCGAGGTTCACGCATACGCAGGTCAGCTAGCTGCCGAGAAGTTCGGTGTACGCGGTGCTATGGCTGGCGACATCTGCGACGTTATTGGCCTTGCCTCCGATGCACTTGAAGAGCAGATTGCATTTCCTATGGCAGACTTTGAAGAAGCTGCGGAGTAGGTGACTCACATGTCGGCATATCCCCAGGATAGATGGGCTTGGATAGAGATTGATCTTTCTGCCGTCCGCCACAA
>CAUORV010000021.1:0-12362 GCA_963507085.1 uncultured Atopobium sp. | reverse complement strand
CATCGGTCGGAGGTTTGGTTAACGGTATGTTAGCGTACACATTGTCTACGTGCGCAAATATCGGATATTTGTAAACCGCATTTCTCGCCAAGCCAAAATTCATGAAAGTCTGCTCAACCTTTCACGGTTTCGTTCTAGCTTTGCGCGAAAAAGTACTTGAAAATGTACTTCGCGAGTGATCGCTCGTGCACGCGAGCTTTCGCAAAAGCGTTTATAAGCCTCGTCAGTGTCACGCAAAAGGCGTGCTCCTCCACGAGGTAGGTAGTGTTTCAACTCTAGAAACACAGATTTTAGGAGGGTTTTATGAAGGGTTATGCAATGCTCAAGATCGGCGAGTCCGGCTGGATTGAGAAGGAGACACCAAAGTGTGGTCCTCTGGACGCAATCTGCAAGCCACTTGCGGTCGCAATTTGTACTTCTGATATTCACACTCTGTGGGAGGGCGCAATCGGCGACCGTCACAACATGATTCTTGGTCATGAGTGCTCCGCAGAGGTTGTCGAGGTTGGCGAGTGCGTCAAGGACTTCAAGCCTGGCGATCGCGTCCTCGTTCCTGCAATTACTCCAGACTGGAACTCCCTTGAGGCTCAGGCTGGCTACTCCATGCACTCCGGTGGCATGCTTGCTGGCTGGAAGTTCTCCAACTTCAAGGACGGCGTCTTCTCCGAGTACTTCCACGTAAACGACGCTGACGGCAACCTCGCTCACATGCCAGAGGGCATGGATCCAGCAGACGCCTGCATCCTTTCCGACATGGTTCCAACCGGCTTCCACGCAGTTGAGCTCGCTGGCGTTGAGTTCGGCGACACCGTCCTGGTCATCGGCATTGGACCTGTCGGCCTTATGTCCGTTGCTGGTGCTGCACTCCACGGTGCTTCTCGCATCATTGCTGTTGGTACCCGTCCAGTCTGCGTTGAGGCAGCTAAGGGCTACGGCGCAACCGACTTCATCTCCTACAAGGACGGCCCAATCTGGGAGCAGGTCATGGAGCTCACCGGTGGCAAGGGCGTCGACCGCGTCTGCGTCGACGGCGGCGGCTGCGAGACCTTCGAGGACGCTGTCAAGGCACTCAAGCCTGGCGGAAAGATTGGTAACGTCAACTACCTCGGCTCCGGCGACTACGTCAACATTCCTCGCGTCGAGTGGGGCGTTGGTATGGGCCACAAGGACATCCGTGGCGGCCTTATGCCTGGCGGCCGTCTGCGCATGGAGAAGCTCTCCAGCCTGGTCACTTCTGGCCGTCTGGACCTTCACCCAGAGGTTACCCACCTCTACCACGGCTGGGATCACCTCGAGGAGGCTCTCTTCACCATGCGTGATAAGCCATCCGACCTCATCAAGCCAGTTGTTGTTATCGACTAGGTAATCAACTAGGTCG
Source organism: uncultured Atopobium sp. (assembly GCA_963507085.1). Classification (GTDB taxonomy): domain Bacteria; phylum Actinomycetota; class Coriobacteriia; order Coriobacteriales; family Atopobiaceae; genus Lancefieldella. The sequence goes on along the minus strand of CAUORV010000021.1, from coordinate 10,984 downwards.
CGTGATTTAGTACGTTTAGGCTGGCGAGAAGTTCGTTTTTCTCGCCAGCTTTTTGCGCTGGTGGGCGCCATAACGCGCCGACGGGAGTCGGCTAAACGTGCTGGTAAACCCATCAAGGCATTGCACCAACGGAGTTTAGGAAGCGGTTGTATTCATGAAAATCCTTGTTGTATCAGGCTTTCTTGGAGCTGGTAAAACCACCTTCATTCAGGAGCTCGTGCGCCGGACTGGGCGTGATTTTGCTATCTACGAGAATGAATATGGCCAGGCAGACATCGATGCCCGCCGTCTGAGGCAGGACTCCGACCTCAAGGTTTGGGAGTCTACCGAGAATTGCATTTGCTGTTCGGGTAAGCAGGATTTTGCGACGTCGGTGCTGACCATTTCAAACACTATCGACCCCGAATATTTAATTGTTGAACCAACTGGCGTGGCTAAGCTGCAGAGCATTCTTGATAACGTGAATCAGGTGGCCTGGGAACGCATTAGTTTACTGGCGCCGGTTACCGTGGTTGACGCCGTTTCGTGGCAGAATCAGCGCACCGATTTTCCAGAGATTTTTGACAATCAACTGAGCGCCGCTGCAAGCGTGGTGATTTCCAAGCTTGCTCCAGGTAGCGAGGATGCTGCCGAGCCCATTAAGCAGCTTGCGGCAGAGATGAATCCGCAGGCAGAGGTTATCGCCGAGTCTTCGTACGCTGATATTCCCGACGAGTGGTGGAATGCCCTGCTGACTCGTGCGCTCGACGGTTCTGTTCTTAAAGATCCAGCTAGCGAGAAGGACGAGGGGCCTGACCTGGAGACTATGGCTCTGACTCACGCTGAGCTTCCGAGTCCAACGCATTTGATTTGGCTTTTGGATGCGGCTTCGGCTGGCGTGTTTGGAAAGCTTGCGCGCGCAAAGGGTACGCTGCCTTGTGGTAATCAGTGGATCAAGTTTGACCTGGTAGAGCGCGCATGGGCGATTACGGGCGACGAACCTCAGGAAGAGTCCAGGTGCGTGTTTATTGGCCGCGACCTGCTGCGTCATGGACTTCGTGAGGCGTTTGTTCCGGCGTTCTGGCACGAGCAGTCGGACTTGGCTGACGAGCACGATCACTCGCATTGCGATCACGAGCACGGCCACTGCGAGCACGGTGAGCACGAGCACGGCGAGCGCGCGCACCACGCGCACAATCACGGCGAGCACCACGCGCACGATCACGGCGAGCACCACGAGCACCACGAGCACGGCGAGCACTGAGTCGCAAGCGCGTAAAACTGCAACTAAAAAGAGCCTCCGATTGAACTACCTCCTATTTCTTGGACACGAGAAATAGGAGTCAGTTCAAAACACACCTAAGTCAGATAATCTGTCAAAAAGACGTATACATGACGCTGAAAATACCTCAAACGTGCAGATTATCTTCATTTGATGTGTAATATGGCCGCAATTGTGCAGATTATCTGACATAGGTGTGTTCCTTAGAAGCGGAATTTACCTATAGTTAAATCTTTTATATGACGCTATTCATTTTTAAGCATATTAGCTGAAGTTTATGCATAGAAGTGTATATAGGTTAGTGAAACCGCTTAGCCGACTGGCCATCTTGATCAAAAGTCCGACGATTCTTCAGCGAGGCCTGCCAAAGGCGCACTATTTTTGCGCGCCAAGCTTAAAGACAATGCTAACACGCTACAGAAAAAAGCTGGTAATCCGAAAGGATTACCAGCTCAAGGTCAGCATATTTCTCGCCACATGAGAAAGCCACGTGTGAGCGGCGCTTTCGTACCCGGAGGTCGTGCAGGCTCGCACCCGTCGTACCTGCGTCCGCGCCAGCGCACCGTCCGTGCGCTTAGTGGGTTGCGTCCTCGAAGAACTCCCATGCCTGAGCGTCGGTTGCGCCCTCGTGAACGATCATGCGGACAGCCTCGGCCATCTGCAGAGGATGGGTGCTCTGGAAGATGTTACGTCCCATGTCAACGCCGCGTGCGCCCTTGCGGATGACGTCGTATGCAAGGTGCAGAGCGTCGCGCTCAGCAAGCTTCTTGCCGCCAGCAACAACAATTGGAACTGGGCATGCTGCAACGACTTCCTCGAAGTCCTCGCAGTCGTAAGTCTTAACAATCTGGCAGCCCATCTCAGCGATGATACGGGTTGCAAGCTTGAAGAAGCGACCGGTGCGCTCCATGTCCTTACCAACAGCGCAAACGCCAAGGGTAGGAATGCTGTAGCGGAAGCCAGCGTTAATGACCTGGCTCAGGTTATCAATGCTGGAGAGCTGGCCATCAGCGCCGATGAAGGTCTGAACAGCCATGCAGTCTGCGTTCATGCGGATAGCGTCCTCGATGTCAACAGCAACAACCTCGTGCGAGAGGTCGGACTGCAGCATAGAAGAACCAGAAGAAACGCGAAGAGCAATGCCCTTAGAGACCTCAGGAGAAACGCAGGTCCTGATTGCGCCACGGGTGCCCATGAAGCAGTCGACGTAAGGAGCAAGCTGTGGAAGCAGTAGGTCAAGACGCTCGAGACCAGCGGTTGAACCCATGAAGTAACCGTGGTCAAATGCGAACATTACAGTGTTGCCGCTCTTTGGATCAAAAATGTTGGAGAGGTGCTTCTGCATACCCCAGTCGAGGTTGTTTGCACCCTTTACATAAAATCCCTGATTGTTAGCAAAAGGAGTGTCTACGTGATAATCCTTAGCTACTTTCAATCCGTCCAGATCTGCCATGAAAATCCTTTCAATAAAACCTTAAAGCTCGCAGAGAAAGTGTGATTCTTCGGCGGCCCCCTCTAGGAGAACCACCCTAGGAGGACCACCCTAGGAGGACCACCCTAGGAGGACCACCCTCCTCTGCGGCTGAATTACCTCATAAGCTGGCGAGAAGATCGGTCTTCTCGCCAGCTGTGAACTTTACGCCTTGATTAGAAGGAGTAGTTGTTCATGTTCTCCTTGGTGAAGACAAGGCGCTCAGGAAGCAGGACAACGCCGTTGTTCTTCTCGCCAGTCTTTGCACCCTCGGCGATGGAGTCGTTAGCCTCAACCTTGACATCACCAATGCTTGGGATGGAGATGGTGTCGCCAACCTTGACCTCGTTACCAGCTGCAAGGAATGCTGCAACGTAGCAGCCCATAGCGCCCTGAACTGCGCAGTCCCAGAGGCCCCAGTTGTAGATGGTGCCGTGCTCGCAGTAGGACTTGATGGACTGTGGAGAAGCAAAACCGGTGATGGTGATCTTCTTTGCGTCGTAGCCCTTGTTCTCTGCAGCCTGGAGCTGGCCAGGAAGAGCAGTGGAGTCGTTGCAGATAATCAGGTCAATATCTGGGTAAGCGTCAAGAATTGCCTCACCAATGGTGATTGCCTGCTCAGCGTCCTGGTTGGAGTAGTAGTTCTCGTGGACGTTCTTCCACTTAGGATACTTCTCCTTGATGATCTTCTGTGCAGCTACCTGCCAGGAGTTCTGGTCGGTAACGGTTGCCTGGGAGTAGTGCCAGACATAGGTAATCTCGTCCTTCTCTGGGTCCTTGCCGCGCTCCTTGAGGCCAGCAACGCCCATGTCAACAAGCATCTGACCAAGGATCTCTGGGGTGCCCTGAGAAACCATGAGGGTACGATCCTCTGGGTTAGCGTCGGAGTCCCAAGTGGTAACTACGATACCAGCAGCGGTTGCCTTCTTCAGTGCGTCGGAAACGCCCTTTGCGTCAACGGTGGAGATGCTGATTGCGTCTACGCCGTTAGCAACTGCCTGGTTGATGACGGAAACCTGAGCGGAAACAGAAGCGGTTGCGTCGCCGATGTAGTCAACGGTGAAGCCCCACTCCTTGGACTTGTCCTGTGCGCCCTTGTTTGCGGACTCGAAGAATGCGTTACCGGTGACCTTAGGAATAAATGCTACGGTCTTACCCTTGACGTCTTTGCCACCCTCGGACTTCTTGGTCTCTTCCTTCTTCTCGCCACCATTATTGCAGCCTGCCAGAGCGAGGCCAGCGCTAACTGCGGTGATACCAGCGGCACCAATAAAACCACGACGAGTAATCTCTTGCATAGGTAACCTCCCTTGTCTGTGCCTAAGGCACAATTCCCCAAAGCTTATGCCTTGGCTTTACTGCTGCTTGAAAGCAGCGATTTCAAAAACGTACTGATATTTGTTCCGCTTGCTGCCGATCGAGCAACGATGACAACAACCAGCAGGACACCAACAGGAATATCCAGGTACTGTGGGCTTACCTTGAAGCACAGTGGCAAGCCGAAGCGCAAAAATGCAATAACAAACGAAGCAAGTGCGGTACCAACAATGGAGCCCTTACCACCAGTGGAAAGCGTACCACCCAAAACAACTGCGGTGATGATGTCCATGGTAAGGTCAGCGCCAAGATCGGACTTAGCGGTGCCCAGGTAAGCGGTCAGAACAACACCTGCAATAACTGCGGAGACTGCAGTGAGCATGTAGGTGGACATGATGACTGCTCGGCTGTTGATACCAGAGAACTCAGCTGCACTCTGGTTAACACCAACCAGGGTAACGCGGCGACCATACTTGGTCTTGTGCAGCAGAATAAATGCAATCACCAGCATCAGAATGTAAATAAGAAGCTGGAACGGAATAACTCCAAAGAGCTGGAAGTTAGATACAAACTTGAAGTCCTCGGGGAAACCACCAATTCCCTGGTAGCTCTCGGTCTTGGAGAGCGTGGAGATGAGCAGAGCCAGGCCGGAGTACAGGAAGCTGCCGCCCAGGGTAACAACCATTGCTTGTACTCGGCAGTACGCAATCAAGAAGCCCGAAAGCGCGCCGCAAGCAACAACCAGGACAAAGGCAACGCCTACAGCACCCCAGATAGGAAGACCAAAGTCCTGCCAGCCAACGCCAATGGTGATGGACGTCAGACCAACCAGAGACGCAACCTGAATGTCGATGCCGCCGGTAACCATAACAAGCGTTACAAAAAGCGAGATCATAAAGACTGGCAGGTTATCGTTAATGCTGGTAAACAGCAGTGCTGGACGCAAGAACTTGCCGTTTGCAGCACCAAAAATCACAAACTCAAGCACAAGCAGACCGATGAGGATCATATTCCAGCTTGTCTGACCCTTGGACAAGAATCCCTTAAGTGTCTTCATCATTAGCGAACACCGCCCTTCTTACCCAAAGGGCTCATAGCTGCCTCACCAAAGTCTGCAATCTGCTCTGCAAGAACCTCAGAAGTTGCCTTTGGAGAAACACGTGCGTTCAGACGAGCGTGCCTGTTCTGAACAATGGAGCGATGCTGAAGCAGGGCGTCAACAACAACAATGACAATCAGGATGACGCCGGTAATTGCGTTGTCGTAATTTGACGAGAAGCCCATGAAGACCAACAGGTAGCTGATGGATGCCATGATGACGGAACCGACAGCTGCACCAAGGACGGAACCAACGCCACCAAGCAGGCTAACACCGCCAAGGACGCAGGCTGCAATAGCCTTCATCTCGTAACCATTGCCGCTCATTGGGGTAACAAAACCAATACGGCTGCAGAAGATGATGCCGCCGATAGCTGCCATAACGCCGCAGATGACGTATGCCAGAATCTTGGTCTGAAGAGCTGGAATACCAACCAGGGTTGCACCGTTAGCGTTATCGCCAACTGCTGCAAACCAGCGACCACGACGGGTCTGGGTCAGTGCAAAGTGGATCAGAATAACCAGTGCAATAACTGCGCAGTAGTACACCGTGAAGTCACCAATACCAGTTACTGCCGAGAAGTCCTTGAACTCCTTAGGAAGGTTCTCGACCCACTGGCCATTGGTGTAGACGTAGACAATACCGCGCAGAACACCGTTGGTACCCAGGGTAAAGATGAGCGATGGAGCCTTCATAACGGCAACGCCCCAGGCGTTGACCAGACCAATTGCTACACCAATAAGAATACCTACCAGGCAAGCAACGGGAAGTGGAGTTCCATCTCTCAGCATGCTACCAACTACTACAGCAACAAGACCCAGGTTAGAACCAACAGAAACGTCAATCTCACCAATGAACAGGGTAAAAGCCACACCAACAGCGACCAATGTGTAGACAACGGACGTGTTAAAGCAGGCAGCAATTGTTGCTGGCGTCAAGAATGCAGGATTCATTGCACCAACAATAATAAAGAGAGCAATCAGAAATGCGAGGCTGCTCAGTCCCCTAGCCTTGAGAAGGCGCTTTACAAGATCCATACGTCACCTCCTACAATCCAAATGCAGCGGACATGAGGTTGTCCTGCGTAATTTCTTCTTTTTTGAACTCGTGATTAATGCGTCCCTGATACATGGTGAACGCACGGTCAGCAAGCTCAATAATCTCTTCCATATCAGAAGAAATCAAAAGAATAGAAACACCTTGCTTACGGAGCTCCTGCAGAACGGCGTATACATCGCCACGAGCAGCAGCGTCAATACCACGGGTTGGCTCGTCCAAAATAACAACCTTTGGAGCAACCGAGAATGCGCGGCCAATAACAATCTTCTGCTGGTTACCACCAGAAAGGCCGCCTACCTCCTGATCAAGGCCAGTAACCTTGGTACGGAAGTTATCAACGTAGTTCTGAGAAACCCTATCTTCTTCTTTGCGGTTAAGCAGCAGCTTACCCAGGGAAGAATTTGCAAGCAGAGAGCTTGTGGTGTTCTCGGCAACGTCACGAATTCTAAATAGACCGTCGTTAAAACGGTCCTCTGGGACATAGCTCAGACCTGCAGCAATGACGTCCCTGGTGGACTTGCCGGTAATGTCTTTGCCGTCAACAAATACCTTGCCGCCCAAAACCTTATCCATACCGTAAATGGTGGTAGCCATCTCTGATCTACCAGCACCAACGATACCTGCAAGACCAACAATCTCGCCTGGATAGATATTGAGGTTTACGTCAGCAAAGCCATAGCCGGTGAACTCAGCAAGTTCAAAAATAGGCTCTGCGTCGTAATCAATGTTTGTGCTCTCGGCAATCTCTTTCTTAATCTCTGCTGCGTCTGGTGGAAGAAGTCCGCGTACAAGATCTTCTCGCGTGAAGTCCTCTACCTTGCCACGCATGGCCATAACACCGTCGCGCAGAATACCAATGCTGGTAGAAATCTCAAAGACCTCTGCCAGGCGGTGGGTAATGTAGATGATGCCAATGTTTTTCTGCTTGAGCTCCTGGACTACCTTGAAGAGGCTCTGTACCTCGTCAAAGGTAAGTGCAGAAGTTGGCTCGTCCAGAATAAGAATCTCAGAGTGACGCATAAGACCGCGGAGAATCTCAACCATGCCCTGCTCAGCAATGGAAAGCGTCATTGCCTTGCGGTCCAGGTCAAGCTCCCAGCCAATCTCTTTCATAGTATCTTCGAGCATCTTGTTGAGCTCGGCTTTTGGAGCCTCAAAGCCAATGGTGATGTTCTCTCTAACGGTCATGTTAGGGAACAGCATTGGCTCCTGAGGAACCATATAGATACTGTGTGCAAGTGCGGCCTTAGGGTTGGAGATATCAACCTTTTGACGATCGATAGAAATTTCTCCCTCATCGGCAGAGTAAATACCCATGATGATCTTCATGAGGGTAGATTTACCGGAACCGTTGCCACCAATAAGAGAGATGACCTCTCCTGGCGCCAAATCTAAGTTAATGCCTTTTAATACCTCGTTGGAACCAAATGACTTCTTGATTCCGCGGACGGAAAGAAGTGTGTCGCACTGATCGCACACATCTTTTCCTTCAGGCGACTTTGGGTCAGTGGCATCGATATCGATGTCAAAAGTTTCACCCATAGTACCTCCTACCAAAAAATAACAAACGGCCGTACAAAATCTCACACTTTGAAGATATATATAAATAGGCATTCTTCAAAGCACCGTCACGGCAAACGGTATTATTACTGCCGTGAATGGTATTTTTGATTGTATCATGAACAATAGTCCGCAATACCTCTATACGCAATTATGGTATTTGTAGTATATCTTCCTGTTAATAGGGAGAATAATTACTATAATGAAGTCTAGTATGTTAGATACAAATGTTTTATCATTAAACAAAAGTATCAACAGGAGGATGCATGGACGAACAAACTTATGCACTAGCTACTAAGGCTGCATGGTATTACTACATGGAAGATAACACCCAGGCTCAGATTGCTGAGGTCATGGGCGTTTCTCGTGCAAAAGTTATCCGTCTGCTTGAAGAGGCTCGCGCGCAAGGCATTGTTCAGTTCAGCTTCAGAAAGAACGATAGCCAGCGCGTTTCTGCAGAACAGCTCCTTATTGACCGCTTTGGCCTCAAGGACGCTTTTGTGGTCCCCACTCCCCTGGACAGCTCTACAATCAACCAATCTATTGCTCAGGGCGCAGCTCACTACGTCTCCGATCACCTGCGCGAGGACGGCTACCTCAACATTGGCTACGGCGATACCGTCAGCCGCATGCTGGGAGTTCTTGCCAAGAACCGCGAGGAGTCACTCAACGTTGTAAGCCTTACGGGCGGCGTGAGCTACTACCTGCCAACCGTTGGCACCACCGCCTACTCCATGCACCTGTTCCTGACGCCGTCTCCACTTGTTGTGTCTTCTCGCCAAGTGCGCGATGCACTTCTTGACGAGAAAAGCCTGCAAGACGTGTCCACTATGACGGAATATGCAGACATGAGTGTGGTCGGCATCGGCGCCGCAGTTGAGGGTGCCACCGTTTTGCGCAATGGCATCCTTAACGAGGGCGAGCTGACCGTACTTAAGATGCAGGGGGCCGTCGGCGACGTTTTGAATCACTTTATGGATAAAGACGGCAATCTTATTCAGACAGAAATTGAAGATCGCGTCATTAGTACCGATCTGGATAAGCTTCGCCAGCTCAAGAACGTTGTTGGCGTTGCTGGTGGCAAAGATAAAGTTACGGCAATTAAAGCAGTACTTAACGGCGGCTATCTGAACGTGCTCATCACGGATTCAGACACCGCTGCTGAGCTGCTTCTTTCGTAAACAAGGAGGATCTGATGAGCAAGTATCTTCTTGCACTAGACGCGGGAACAGGAAGTATTCGCGCCGTTCTCTTTAGTGTTGACGGTGAGCAGGTTGGGGTTGCTCAGCGCGAGTGGGAGCACCATGAGGACCCTCGTTGGCCTGGCAGCATGGACTTTGATTGGGTTGCTGACTGGCAGCTTGCTCTGGACTGCATCAAAGAGGTTCTGGCAAAGACCTCCATTGATCCTAAAGAAATCGCTGGTATTTCCACCACCTGCATGCGCGAGGGCATCCTCCTGTATGACCAGGACGGTAACGAGATTTGGGCGTGCGCTAACGTTGATGCTCGAAGTGTTGACGAGGTCAAGCAGCTCATTGATATGGATCCAGAGCTTGAGAAGAAGATTTACCAGAAGAGTGGCCAGACCTATGCACTAGGCGCTCTACCTCGTCTTCTTTGGGTTAAGAACAAGATGCCAGAGATCTACAACAAGGCTGCCAAGATTGGCATGTTCAATGACTGGCTTGCTTACAAGCTCACGGGCACTCTTGCAGTTGAGCCATCAAACGGCAGCACCACCGGCATCATGAGCCTGGAGGAGCGCGCCTGGGATCCAGAGATTGCTAAAGAGTGCGGTCTGCGTGACGACCTGTTTGGCCAGGTTGTTGAGTGCGGAGAAGTTCTTGGCGCTGTAACTGCAGACGCTGCGGCAGAGACCGGCCTTGCTGAAGGTACGCCTGTTGTTGTTGGCGGCGGCGATTGCCAGCTGGGTATGATTGGCGTTGGCGCTTGCGAGCCTGGTCAGGCCGGCGTATTTGGCGGCAGCTTCTGGCAATACGAGTTCAACACCGATAAGAGCACTCCAGATCCAGACTATCGTGTGCGCGTAAACTGTCACGCTATTCCACAGATTTGGCAGTACGAGGCTCTGGCATTCAAGCCTGGTCTGGTTATGCGCTGGTATCGTGACGGCTTCTGCCAGGCAGAAAAGGCCGAGGCAAAAGAGCGTGGCATTGACGTGTACGACGTCATGAACGAGCACGCTGCAGAAATTCCTGCAGGTAGCCACGGAATGCTCTGCTGCTTCAGTGACGTTATGAACTACATCCACTGGACCCACGCAAGCCCAACATTCACTAACTTTGAGCTTGATCCAGAGCGTTTCAATAAGTACACCTTCTATCGCGCAATTTTGGAGAACACCGCCCTTCTCGTCCGTGGCCACATTGACCTGGTCAAAGAGGCTACCGGCAATGAGCCAGACGAGCTCATCTTTGCAGGCGGCGCTTCCAAGAGCCCTCTTTGGGCACAGATTGTTGCCGACGTTACCGGCAAGAACGTTCGCATTCCAGAGGTCAAAGAGGCAACTGCTCTGGGCGCCGCTGTTCTTGCGGGATACGGCGTAGGCATCTACCCAAGTATCGCCGAGGGCGCAAAGCGCGTTGTTAAATGGGATAAGACATTCTCCCCTAACCCAGACAACAAGGCTGTTTACGACCAGCTCTATGTCCAGTGGAAGGATGTTTACAAGAGTCAGCTTGAGCTTGCAGAAGAGGGCAAGGTCAAGAGCATGTGGAGAGCACCTGGTCTGTAAGCGCCGGGACTCCGCTGCGCCACGGTTACGCATGGCGCACAAAAAGAACGTTTGGTCGCATTACAAGTTGCGCCTGAAAGGAAAGCAAGATGTTTATTGTCAACGAGAACGATTTTGAGTACAGGTGCGGAGATCACGGCCCTAAGTACCTGATGAAGGGCCCTCGCATGAACTATGCCATGGTCCAGTTCCAGCCAGGCCAGGATTTCCAGGCCCACTACCACAACATCATGGAGGAGAACTTCCACATCCTCCAGGGTAAGATTGACATTGTGGTTGACGGCGAGGTCCACACCCTCTCGGCTGGCGACTTCATCCACATTGAGCCCGGCGAGGTCCACTACGTCAACAACCCTTACGACGAGCCAATCGTCATGGTCTCAACCCTTGCTCCTTTCCAGGAGGTCGACAAGGTTGAGGTAGAGAACCCTACCTACTAAGATCAACATCTGGCGAGAA
>CAUORV010000020.1:0-12653 GCA_963507085.1 uncultured Atopobium sp. | reverse complement strand
TCTTTCGAGCCATTACCGCTCCTCTCGGTAGCTGCGCTCATCGGCGTCAAGCAGCGCCTGGAGAGCGTCTCGCTCCTTCTTGGAAAGTTTTGTTGGAACCTTAACATCCACCGAAACATACAGCGCGCCGCGAGTTGCAGGATCCTTTACGCGTGGAGCGCCCAGATTCTTGAACCTAAACGTCTTTCCGCTCTGCGTACCTGCGGGAACCTTGAGTCGCACCGTAGTTCCATCAGGCGTCGGCACGTCAACCGAAGTACCCAAAGCTGCCTCGTAAATGCTCACTGGCAGCTTCATGCGCACGTCAGCGCCATCTCGCGAGAAGACCGAGTGAGCTGCAACGTTGATGGTAACCACAAGGTTGCCTCGTGGACCGCCATTTACGCCGTACTCGCCACGCTTCTTGTAACGCAGCTTCATGCCATCATAAGCACCGGCTGGCACCTTGATGGTCAGCGACTGCTCCTCGCCAGTTGAAGGCACACGATACGTTGCCTTGCGAGAAGTTCCCTTAAATGCCTCGTCAAACGATACGTTCACAGACATAGTAAGGTCACTACCTGCAACGGGACGGTTTGCTCGCCCGCCAAAGATATCGGCAAAGTCAAAGCCGCCAGCGCCTGCACCTGCGCCTCCACCAAATCCGCTAAAGAAATCGGCAAAGTTGGCACCGTTTACGTTGGTGGTATAGGTGTAGCCGCCCTGACGACCACCAAATCCACCTCCAGGAATACCACCAAATGCAAGCATCTGATCATATTCCTGACGCTTTTTATCGTCAGAGAGCGTATTGTACGCTTCCGATATTTCCTTGAACTTGGCCTCATCGCCACCCCTATCAGGGTGGTATTTAGCTGCAAGTTTTCTAAACGCTTTTTGAATATCAGACTTCGAGGCGTCGCGCTTCACGCCAAGAACATCATAAAAAGTCTTACTACCTGCCATTCAGCACGGCCTCCTCTCTAAAACTACCTTGTTTACTCAGCTGTACCGTTTGCAGCTGCGCTGTCAGCGGATGCATCATCTGCAGCTTCAGCGCCGTCTGCAGCTTCTGACTCCGCTGGGCGCTTTGGACCGCCGTGGGTAACAACAACCATCGCAGTGCGAATGTCCTTGCCGCCCATACGATAGCCCTTTTGGTACACCTGGGCGACGGTCTCATCATACGCCTCGGTGTCCTCAATCTGACTTACTGCCTGGTGAGATAGAGGATCAAAGGCCTCGCCCACAGGGTTAACTACCTCAACACCCTCTTTGTTCAAGACGCCCACAAGCTTGTTGCACACCGCGGAGACACCCTCAACAAACTGCTGAGCTGCAGGGTCGGTCAGGTTGTCCGCGTGCTCAATTGCGCGCTCCAGGTCATCAATAACAGGGAGAAGGTCAACTACCAGCTTCTCTGTTGCACGCTGACGCTCATCAAGACGCTCCTGAGCGGTACGACGACGGTAGTTATCCCAGTCAGCCTGCAGGCGAAGGAAGCGATCATTTGCCTCAGCTGCCTGCTGCTTTGCTGCCTCAATCTGATCGGAGACCGAGTCAAGCTCGTTCTGCAAACGGTCACGCTCCTGAGATGCACGCTCTGCATCGGCAGCAATCTCTGCCTCTGCCGTCTCTTCTCCGCGACGAATTGCCTCAGCAATCATCTCTTCTTCGGTCATCGGACGGCCTGTGCCAGCCACGCCAGCTGCGCCCGCGTTGCCATCAAGCGTCTGACTTGCGGAACCATCACCCACAACGCCGACGGCACCTACGGTTTCATCACCGTTATTCTCGTTATCAAAGGTAGTGTCAACCTTGTTCTGATCTGCTGTTGCCACTGCCATCACCTCCCTATGTGTAGAAGGCGGCCAAACGTTTCCGCCAGCCGCCTCCGAGTCATATCACATTGTCTACCAGCTGCTGCACCAAGTTACCCAAGCGCATATGCCGAGAAACTCAGATTAGTTCTGGTTCTTATCGTCGTCGACAACCTCGTAGTCTGCATCAACAACATCTGGCTCAGAAGGGTTACTTGCTGCGCCGTTGTTACCAGCGGTCTGAGCCTGAGCGTCTGCGTAGACAATCTCTGCGAGCTTCTGGCCAACCTCGGTGAGCTTCTCGCCAGCTTTCTTGATTGCCTCAATATCAGAGCCATCAAGTGCGGTCTTTGCCTCAGCAACAGCCTCTTCAACAGCCTTCTTCTGATCCTCAGGGACCTTATCGCCAAGGTCTTTGACGGTCTGCTCGGTGCTGTATGCCAGGGAGTCTACCTGGTTGCGGACCTCAATCTCATCCTTGCGCTTCTTGTCTTCCTCAGCGTGGGACTCTGCGTCCTTGACCATGCGGTCAACTTCCTCGTCGGACAGAGCGGTGGAGCCAGAAATGGTGATCTCCTGGGACTTGTCGGTTGCCTTGTCCTTAGCGGTGACCTTCAGGATGCCGTTTGCGTCGATGTCAAAGGTAACCTCAATCTGAGGGATACCACGCTGAGCAGCAGGAATACCGGTAAGGTTGAACTTACCAAGGCTCTTGTTGTCAGAAGCCATCTCGCGCTCGCCCTGGAGGACGTGAATCTCAACGGAGGTCTGGTTGTCAGCTGCAGTGGAGTAAACCTTTGTGCTGGAAGTTGGGATGGTGGTGTTGCGATCGATGACCTTGTCAACAACGCCGCCGAGGGTCTCAACGCCCAGGGACAGTGGGGTTACGTCCAGAAGCAGGATGCCGGAGACGTCGCCGGTAAGAACGCCGCCCTGAACAGCTGCGCCGTCTGCAACAACCTCGTCTGGGTTGACGGACATGTTAGGCTGCTTGCCGGTCATGCTCTTGACCAGGTCCTGAACAGCTGGCATACGAGTGGAGCCGCCGACCAGAATGACCTCGCTGACATCGGAGAGCTGAAGGCCTGCGTCCTGGAGAGCCTTGGTTACAGGAGCCTTGCAGCGGTCGAGAAGATCGCGGGTGATGCGCTCAAACTCTGCACGAGTCAGGGTGTAGTCAAGGTGCTTAGGACCAGATGCGTCTGCAGTGATGAATGGCAGGTTAATCTGTGCCTGCTGAGCGCTGGAGAGCTCCTTTTTGGCGTTCTCTGCAGCCTCCTTGAGGCGCTGAAGTGCCATTGGGTCCTTGCGGAGGTCAATGCCGTTATCGGAGTTGAACTTGTCTGCAAGCCAGTCGATAACGCGCTGATCCCAGTCGTCGCCGCCCAGGTGGTTATCGCCGTTGGTTGCAAGAACCTCAACAACGCCATCTGCAAGGTCAAGCAGGGAGACGTCGAAGGTACCGCCGCCGAGGTCGAAGACGAGAACCTTGTGGTCCTGGTCCTTCTTGTCCAGACCGTAAGCAAGAGCTGCTGCGGTTGGCTCGTTGACAATACGCTGAACGTTGAGGCCAGCGATCTTACCTGCATCCTTGGTTGCCTGACGTTGTGCGTCGTTGAAGTATGCTGGGACAGTGATGACAGCGTCGGTTACAGGCTCACCGAGGTACTTCTCGGCGTCTGCCTTCATCTTTGCAAGGGTCATAGCGCTGATCTGCTCTGGAGTGTAGTCGACGCCCTCAATCTCGACGACTGCGCGGCCGTCGGTGCCAGCCTTAACCTTGTAAGGGACAGTCTTGATCTCAGACTGGACCTCGTCAAACTTGCGGCCCATGAAACGCTTGATGGAGAAGACAGTGTTTACAGGGTTGGTAACAGCCTGGTTCTTTGCTGCCTTACCAACAATGCGGTCACCGTCAGCACGGAAGCCGACGACGGAAGGAGTTGTGCGGTCTCCCTCTGCGTTAACGATAATAGTTGGCTCTCCACCCTCGAGGACAGCCATAGCTGAGTTTGTAGTACCCAGGTCAATTCCAAGAATCTTACCCATTGTGAATCATCCTTTCCTATGTACGTGTTCCGTTTGGCGAGAAACCCCACAGGTAGATGACCTGAAAAGGGGCACAAGCTAACCGTGAACACATACCGTGTTTCTGCTTTACGGTTTTGCTTATACCCCTATGTCTGACTTATATACATAATCTAAGTCAGTTTGTAGTAGATTTTTTCACCGACGTTTTTATGAAAAATGAAGTAGTATAATAAAAAATATGTTTCAAAAATAAATTTGTTTACTGGAAAAGGAGCGGTTATGAGCGATAAGAGTCCTAATCCAATCACTAAAAAGCTATTTACTGAAAAGCGATTTAAAGAAAACAATAAAGATGAAATTACTAAGACAAGATCAGATAGAGTTGTTGAATTGGGTCCTTTTAAAGAAGATTACTCTGCCTATAGTTCAACTTTCTTAGTTAGAGCATTGCAAAATAAAACCCAAGTATTCACAAATGATTCATCAGATTTTGTAAGAACTCGTTTGACGCATTCCTTGGAGGTCTCATCAATTGGCATAAGAATTGCAAAATCTTTATGTGCAGATGAATCTCCTCATTTCAATGATATACCAAAAGAAGACCGAGAATTCATTAAAGAGCACGAAAATGATATCTCTTCTATTCTCTCTACTGCCGGCCTCTTACATGATATCGGAAACCCACCATTTGGACATGCTGGCGAAGAAGTCTTAAGAGCATGGGTTGCAGATTGGCTTGATAAAAATAAAAATTTAATTACCGATGAGGAACTAATAAATGATTTAAGAAATGTTGAGGGAAACGCACAAACGATAAGATATCTCTTATCGGAAGTTTCTCCGATAGAAAGTGAAATTAACCCAACATATGCTGTGGTCAGTACCTTGATGAAATATACTATCTGTGCCAGCGAATACAAAAACGAATTAAAAGAGCAGCCTGAAGTAGAAATTCATAAACCAGGTTTCTATCATTCTGAAAGAAAAGCAATTAATACGATTGTTAAAGAAATTGGTCTACAGAATGGCAAAAATATAAAATCTAATATTAATGGATATGAATTTAATGTCCCCTTGAGGAATCCTCTTGCCTTTCTTCTTGAATCTGCTGATGACATTGCTTATGCTACGGCTGATTTTGAAGATGCACTATATAAAGATATGATTCAACTAAAGGACATAAAAGATAGAACGAACATTGAAAAATGTGTTAATGAAAGCATGAACCCTACAGAAAAAGCCAAATACTTTTCGGATAGTAATTTTAACTGGCTAATTGAGAAACTAGAGGACCCTTCGACCGAAAAGAATCGTCTTAACGTTATACACTCTTGGATTGAGGAGATGAGGAAACTCTTAATTTATGTTGCTGTCTATGAATTTAATACAAACTATTCAAATATTTTAGATGGAAACTTTCAAAGCGAGTTAATTCTAGCTGAAGATTCAAATTTAAATTATTTTTTACGTATGCTTAAAGAATATGTACACCAATTTGTCCATAATAGTAATCTAATAAAAAATCAGAAATACATTGCAGAAAACTCTTTATATCCAATTTTAAATTACCTGACTAGCTTTATTGTAAATGATGATCTCAATAAAGTTGAAAGCCTCAATCAATGCCCATTAATACCCATGCAATTAAAATCACAGCTCGAAAAAGTCGACAACAACGAAAAAGTCGACAACAATCAGGCGGAACGAATGTTATACGATAAAATGAGAATTGTAATTGACTTCGTTTGTTTACTAACTGACTCTTCAGCAATTACTTTAGGTAATGTAATAAAAAATTACTATCTATAAAAAATACCGACCTCCTAATCGTTAGATTTTGGTCTAACTTTTGGAGGCCGGTACAGAGGAATGCCGGAATCAGTCCTAGGTGGCCTAGCTCTCTATTAAATTTGTTCAAGTTTTGAGACGCAGTTTTTTTGATCAGTATTTCTTTTATTGCTCCAAACTTCTGACGCCCAAAGCTAATGCGCCCAATATACCCTGATTGCCTTCGCATCCACCTTCAACGACATATTCTTTAATGTCTTGAATTTCAGGAGTTGAAATATAACCGTTTAATATTTCAAGCAACTTTTTCTGAATTAAAGGAAAGAGCTGCTTTTGATTCATTACACCTCCACCAAGAATTATTCTCTGTGGAGAGTAAGTAAGCACATAAATTGCTAATGCTTTAGCAAGATATGATGACTCCAGTTCCCACACTTCATCTTTCTCTGCTAATTCATTAGCTGGAAGCCCCCATCTTTTCTGAATAGCAGGTCCAGAAGCTAGGCCTTCAAGACATGAATCGTGGTATGGACAAACAGACTCTAACTTATCGTTTGAGTCTTTTTCGATTGGAATGTGTCCCGCTTCAGGGTGCAGCATACCGTGGAGCAATTCCCCATTTACAAGAACACCTGCACCTATGCCGGTTCCGACTGTAAGATAAACTACGTTGTCTAATCCTTTTGCTGCGCCATAGGTTGCTTCTCCCAAACATGCAGCGTTTACATCAGTATCAAAGCCAACTGGAACATGAAGCCCATCAATTAAAGCTTGGAGAAAATCAAATCCAACCCAACCCGGTTTTGGCGTAGCAAGGATTTTTCCATATGACGGAAGATTCGGGTTAACTCCAGTGGGACCAAAAGCTCCTACACCCAGCGCGGAAATTTTTCTTTCCTGGAACCATTTAATAATTTTGGGAAGCACTATTTCTGGTTCTTCAGTTGGAAGAACTTCTCTCTCAACAATTTCTCCTTTAACAGTTCCAACTGCTAAGACCATTTTTGTTCCACCGGCTTCGATGGCCCCTATTCTTAACTGATCAGACATATGAACTCCATTTGTGTAAATAGCTAGACTAATCGGCTATAAAAGAATGGCGAGAAGCCGACCTTCTCGCCATTCTTAATACTTTAATAGCGCAAATTACTCAAAATCACGTCTCCACTGTGGAACATTCTCTTCACGATAAAGTGCGGCCTTGCCAACACTATCAAAGAGTTCCATTTTCTGCTTAACAACTTTCTTAGCAGCATTAATGCATTCTGGGAAAAGATTGTTTGGATCCCATCCAGAATTTTCTTGAGAGAGAATTTCTCTTGCTTTAGTAAAGAATGCGCTCTTGTAATCAGAAGAAATATTAACTTTTTGAATGCCAATACGCACAGCCTCTGCAATTTCTGAATCTGGATTACCAGAACCTCCGTGAAGCACCAAAGGAATATCAATTTTTTCTTTGATTGCTTTAAGGACATCCATGCGAAGTTTAGGAACAACTCCCTTAGGATAAAGGCCGTGACAGGTTCCAATTGCAACAGCAAGAGTGTCAACGCCAGTCTTCTCAACAAACTGCTTTGCATCATCAGGATCTGTGTACTTTACCTCGGTAATGCCGCCCTCAATAGTAGTTCCCGTATTGCCAATAGTGCCCAGCTCTCCCTCTACTGAAACATCCACCATATGACAGTAGCGAACAACTTCTGCGGTTTTTTCAATATTCTCCTCAAAAGGAAGCAAAGAACCATCGATCATGACTGATGAAAAACCAGCATGAATTGCCCTCATAATTGATTCAATGCTATCGCCATGATCAAGGTGAATAACAAAAGGCACTGGACTGTTAGAGGCTCGAGCAACAATATACTTAACAAATTCATCTTTGCAGTATGCGAGCTCTGTAGGATGAACTGCAATAATTGCCGGAGAATCTGCCTCCTCAGCTGCCTCGATGACTGTCCTTACCAAGTTACTCTCAGAAATATTAAAAGCACCGACAGCAAAATGGTGTCTTTTTGCAACATCGAGCATCTGGGACATATTGACTAGCATGAAAATCTCCTCAATCTAAATTGCATTCTTTATCAAAAACGTTATTTATTTACGAGAAACTCAGCGAAGAGAGATCTACTTCCTCTTCTTTCTTCTCCTGTACGGAATTAGGATCAATGCGCTTCTTAATAGCAACCAACATAATTGCCGTTACCAGAGATCCAGCCAGAAGAGCTGCGACTGCAACGAGAGGCTCGCTCATTGCTGGAATAACAAATACTCCACCTGAAGGAACAGGGCTACCGTTTCCAAATGCAAAACTGATTGCTCCGCATACGCCACATCCTGTAGCTGTGCAGACAACGGTCCTTGCTAGGTCATTCATTGCAATTGGAATGACGCCTTCGGAAATCATGCATGCGCCCATTGGGAATGCAATCTTAATTCCTTCAATCTCCTCTTCGGTGAAAATTGGTTTCTTAATAAAGTGAGCAATGACTGCTGCAAGAGAAACGCCAAATGGAGGAACCATTGCAGCAAGGACCTTGATACCCTCTGGACCTGTAATTCCCTGAGCCAGGAGACCATCACAAATAAGGTTTGGAACCTTTGAAATAGCTCCGCCGTAATCAAGGCAGCCAATAAAACCGATGATGAATCCATAAAGAACCTTGGACGACTGATCAAGACCAGTAATAAAGTTCTCCAATGCCTTAGTCACAAAGGTAATTGGTCCACCAAGAACGAAGAACATCAGAAGAGCGCCAATAATTGCTGTAACGGTTGGAATGATCATCATAGGCATAAGAGCCTCGGCCCACTTTGGAACCTTTAAATAGGTTTCAAGCAGAAGGGCGATATAGCCAGCCACAATACCGCCAACCATACCTCCAAGGAAGCCTGCACCCAAGAAAGAAGCAATCTGTCCCATGAGGAAGCCTGGTGCAAGACCTGGTCTATCTGCAATTGAATAAGCAATATAACCCGCAATAAAAGATGGAATAAGACCCATACCAAATACGCCTACAGTTGTAAGTGCATCTGGAACCGTCATTCCTTCAAGCTTGGTTACATATTGCCCGCCGCAAAGATTTCCAATAGCAATTAATAAACCTGCTGCAACAACTAGTGGCAATAGGTACCCAATTGCAGTTAGAACTGATTGGCGAATACTTACTTTCTTTAACTTAGCCATGCTAACCTCCAAAATCTTACTGACTAACCTTCTGAAGCTCTTCTTGGACCTTAAGCAGTACTTGCTTAGGGGCCTTTATTGCAATTCCAGTTGGAATTTCCATAACCTTTTTATCAGCGAATCTATCCCGACCTTCAATGTGCACATCAATAGCAAGAATTACAGCATCAGCCGCTTCAACATCCTCAGGAGTAAGCTGGTTTTCAACACCAATAGTTCCCTGTGTTTCAAGCTTAAGATCAAAACCAAGTTCTTCCGCAGCTTTCAAAAGTCCTTCTTTGGCCATATATGTATGAGCGATGCCACTACAACATGCGCACACTCCAACCAACTTCATAAGACCCTCCCCTTATAAATTTCTTTAATGCAAACCGATATTTCACATTCTATTGAAATGATGAAAACTTGTTTCATGTTTTCATCAGAATGCGGTAAGCGGCGCCAAATAATCGGCGAGCGTAAATATTTTTCTTTTAAGTTATCTCTTTATCAGGTAATTAATACAGTCGTACACTGGGCGTATTTTTATCTTCAATAAGTGATTTTCTTTCAACTTTTGCCTGAATAAGACCAGTTTTACTTTGCGCTAGGACCAGTGCAAAGATGGATTCCATTACAAAATCCTGCGCAACGTGCGATGGAAATTGCGTTCCAGACAAAACTTGATCTCTTGAAATTGTATTAATTACTAAGTCACAGCGTGAAGCAAGTACAGCCTCTGGATTGGCTGTCACCATGATTATTGGTGTTCCACTATCCTCTGCATTGTCGACTATAGTCTCAAGCCTTTTTGAATAGCCTGATGTTGATAGCAAGATCAATAGGTCATTTCGCTTAAGTGAAATTGATGACAACACCATAGACTCTGTTGTCGAGGGACAATTAGCTCTTACTCCAATTTGACCCAATTTAAATGCAGCGTTCGAGCATACCGGTATTGAATTGCCAACCGCAGCAAATAAAATAGTGTCCGATGTCGTGATAAGACCAACTGCTCTGCTTAATATCTCGGAAGTAAGCTGCGATGCAGTCCCTTTAAGTTCTTGAATTCGATTAGATAGAATTAGCTCAATTGACCCAGGAATATTATCAAATGAAATTACAGATTGTTCGGTATTTTGTATTTCGTCTCTAACGTCATCCCTAGCTAAGGCTAGGCGTAAGTCTGCAAAGGTATCAAATCCAATATGCCTTACAAACCTAGAGACTGTTGCTCCGGAGGTATTACTTTGCTGTGCAATATCACGAACAGATAGCTGAGCAATATCGGAAGCATTTTTCAAAATAAAATCTGCTATTCGTTGCTCCGCATCAGATAGCTGGGAATACCAACTTAGAATTGTATCGACCACACCTGCTTTGCTATTCATGTTCGCTCCATCTAATGGAATATTAGTTTCTTTTAATAAACCATTATGAAATGGATTTTCATTTTCTTAATGACATCAATAGCATTTTCGGTAAGTGTCATGAAAAAATCGTAATTAGAATCATTCCTATTACTATTCTTTATCCCAGCAACGTATCCCTACCGTAAGCCTCGCGCCATGCGGCGGAGAACTCCTCAACGGCAATCTTTGTTCCATGATGATCCATCATGGTATAGACAATATCAGGTGGAAGAGTAACTGCGTCGATACCAGCGGAAATAAGTGCATGAACCTGCTCAGTATTCTTAAATGATGCGGCAAGAATCTTGGAATTCAGTCCATGAGTCTCAAGCATCTGCATAAGATCAAAAACTTGGCCAATACCGTCACCGTAATTACACATGCGGTTAACATAAGGAGCCAGATAATCTGCGCCATTCATGGCCGCCAAAAATGCCTCGTCGGCTGAATAAATTGCAGTGGCAAGAACGCCGAGACCCTCGGACTTGAGCTGCTTAATAGCCTTGTAGCCGTTACGAGTAACAGGAATCTTCACATAGGTATTCTCGGGACGAAGGCTACAAATATATCGAGCTTCCTCCAGCATCTTCTGATAGTCAGTTGAAACAACCTGCACAAAGAACTTTTGCTCAGGCAACAGATACTCTACGAACTCCTTAATTACCTGTTCGGGCTGCTTGCCACTTCTAGTGATGATTGCAGGATTAGTGGTAACTCCATCAATAGTCAAAAGCTCATCAAGCTGCTTAACTGCCTCAAGATCAGCTGTGTCTAGAATAAACTCCATACGCGTCTCCCCTTCATCACTAGGGCATCTATGTGCTAAGAACTATTCTAGCCGTTGTACTTCTCGCCATAAGCTGGTATTTCGTCTTATCTCCAAACGGAGGCGTATGTGAAGTGCTAATCGGAATCTACAGCGTCTACCAGTGGAATTCTGATTGTAAACACAGAGCCCTGAGGGTTGTTTTCAGAGACTGTTATGGAAGCTCCATGCCGCTTCAAGATGGTCTTGACCAGTGAAAGACCAATGCCTGCGCCGCCAAACTCTCTGGAGCGTGACTTATTCACCCTGTAGAACGGCTCAAAAACAAGCTCTCTTTGCTCAGGAGCTATGCCTACTCCTGTATCGGCAATTATAATCACGCCTTCTTGACCCCTGGTTTCTAGAGTAATGTTGACTGAACCTTCTTCATTGTTATAACGAATGGCATTTTCAACCAGGTTGTAAAGAGCTCGATATAGCAGATTGGTATTTCCTTTAACGATAAAGGCCTGTGCCTCAGATTGAGCCTTGGGCGGTATGTCAATCTGCATGTTGATCATATTATTTTG
This sequence comes from uncultured Atopobium sp., assembly GCA_963507085.1. Classification (GTDB taxonomy): domain Bacteria; phylum Actinomycetota; class Coriobacteriia; order Coriobacteriales; family Atopobiaceae; genus Lancefieldella. Next base: position 1,125 of record CAUORV010000020.1, on the reverse strand, counting down.
AGCAACCGATTCAAGATCATCCACGACCGTTTTAATTACTGAATCAAGAGAAACGTCCTCAACCTCTCCTAGCTCAGATGTCTCCGCAAATTCCAAAAGGTCAGTGATAATGGAAGATAGGCGGTCGATGTATGTCTCCATCGTAGTTACAAGCTCGTCATATTCATGCTGTTCGCGTTTCTTTTTCTTAAAAACATCTAGCTTGGTCTTCAGTACTGCAATTGGCGTTCTAAGCTCGTGAGCTGCGCTAGTCGAGAAGCGCCTCTGCATTGCAAATGCTTCATCTAATTGATCAGTCATCTGATTAAATGACTTAACCAGCTCTTGAATCTCTTCTCCACCGCCCTCAATTTCAATGGAATCAGACAATGTATTTGGGCTAATTTCTTTCATGTGAGCAGAGAGTTGTTGAACTGGCTTGGTATAGTGGCCTATTAAAAAATAAGCTACACAGCTTCCCGCAACAATCACAATAAGCAAGATGCCCAGTGCATCAAACAAAATAGAACGTTCGATAGTATCTACATCCAAAACGATAGAAAGAGCTCCCTGGTTGATAGCGTTGGCTGCAGCTAGTTCCAGCAGCTCAGAAGTTGAGCGATACACAAGCCAAGTCAAAACAACGCAACAGCACCCCAATAAGCCCACCATAAGAAGGGTGAGCTGGGCGCGTATTGATCGCATTGGCTTTGGGATTACTTCACGTATCTTAGTCATCGCTGTCCTTCTTAAAGCAATAACCCTCTCCCACTTTGTTGGAAATTGGGTCATATCCAAGAGCTTCTCGTAACTTTTTTCTTACCGAAAAAATGTGAACACGCACAGAATTACTGAATAAGTCCACGTTGCTGTCCCATGCATGAGTCATTAGCTCTTCACTGCTCACAACCGCTCCAGCGTGTCGCATCAGATACTCTAAAATTGCGAGCTCTTTCTTGGTGAGATTAACTGGAGAATCTCCAACAAAAACTTGTCGGGCCGTAGTGTCAAACCGAAGTTCCCCCAGCGTCAAAGACGCTTCTCCGTGCGTATATTCGCGACGCAAGAGCGTCCTAATGCGAGCCTCAAGCTCACCAAACGCAAAGGGTTTTATAAGGTAGTCATCAGCGCCCGCATCTAATCCAA
>CAUORV010000019.1:0-12722 GCA_963507085.1 uncultured Atopobium sp. | reverse complement strand
CCCTTATCCCAAACAAGCGTGTAATCAACATTGCTCACGCCCGAGAAATGCTTTAGAGACAAGCCCAGGTTAAACGAAGTGCAGATTGAGGTATCAGTATTCTGGGCACCCTCATTAATACGCCAATAAGGAGCAACAGATGCTGTCTGATAACCCTTGTAAGATGCGCTGGTAAAGTACAGAGGATTAAACATATCAACACGAGTTGGAATGTCATTCTCCAGCGTGTCAGCCTTATTCAAATCAGAGGACCAGTCATTGGCGTAGCTGGACTTCCAATCAGTAAGCTTCATATACGTATCAAGGTTCTTTTTGATGAGGTCAGCTATCTGCTCATCAAAATGCAAGGTACTTTGCTCACCAACGCCAAATAGCTGATTTGCACGAGTGCTTCTATCAGGGGCATCAAAAGCTCCAACAGGAAGTGAAGCACCTCTCAGAGCGCGCGAGAAACCCCTCAAGTTCTCAAGTTCAACGCTCTGACGGCGAAGGTTATATACAACCCAAATAGACTCAGAGTTCAGAGAGCCAAAATAGTGCTCGGCAGTATCGTAAATAGTAGATTGAACCTGCTGTGTGGCAGGAGTTGCGTTGTCTGTACCACGAACTGTTGCCAGATTTGGATCACCTGGGAACGTAGGCTCTTCTAAGCGCTGAGGCGTAGAGGTGTAAGGGAATGCGTTGTCCTTAACAAAGTTATTTGCAGAGGTCTTAAGCTCATTGAGAAGAAGATCTGCATATGATCCAGCGGTATAGACGCCAGAGTTAGTCTCATCAAGACCAACCTTGCTGTCATTGCTGTCGAGAAGATCCATGTTGTTGACAAAAGAAGCATATGCGCCAGCAAGATCTTGTGAGAGAGGCTGGGTCCAAACACCTTCAGCACGAGAGTCTGTTGCATCTGCATACTGACCAGCTGACCACTCATACGCTGCGTCTGCAAGGTCGTATGAAGTTGCAGGACACCATGAAGCGCTACCGTAAATAGAGTCTGAAAGCTGCTCGCCCTTCTCGCTATGTGTAGCAGCGCCAACCGCCTTAAGGTATGGCGTATACAGTGGAGAATCTCCCGAGGTGCCTAGCACTGCGCTGAGACCACCGCCGGCCGCAAAGCCAAACACAAAAATCTTTGATGTATTGCAAGGAAGCAGCTCATGGTTGTAGCGCAAGTACCTGATAGCAGCCTTGAGGTCTACTGCCGGCCAAGGCGATCCACCTGCGTAAAGCTCGTCCGAGCCTGTAGTTGAATCGTAACCAGCACTTCTGCCGCGGAAACCTGCGTATACGTACACACAACCAGCCTCAAGGTACGGTGCAAGGCCTTCGTATGAGTAACTTGTAGGAGCGCTCTGAGGGGCGAGCGTTGCTGTGTTAATAGGCATGACGATTGGCGCGGTACTTGCGGTGAAGCTGCCTACAACGGCCTTCTCGCTCACTTCGCACTCGTACGTAGAGCCATTCTTCTTTCCCGAGAGATACTTTCCAGGAACAAAAACCGAGAGAGTGTTTACCGACTTGCTTGCAGGCTTAGTGCAGTACTGAATGCCCAGCTGATAGTAGCAGTCGTTATCCTCGTCATAGCTCCACTGGGTCATGTCCAGCTTGAGTGACTTGAACTCTTCAAGGTCCACGTTAGATGCAGGCTGATTCGTATCATCAGATGTCCTTGCTTGCGGAGTACATGCGGCCAAGGTACCCGCAGCTCCCAAAGCAGAAAGGGACAAGAATTCTTTTCTCGTAAAGGCCATAATTTCCCCTCGAATAGTTTATTCAGTGGAGGCAGCAACGACCGCTGACCTAGTTCAAGCTAGACAATCTATTGTACCAATTTGCAAACGTGTATGCTTAAGAGCGAGCGTTTAGAGAAACGAGTTAGCATGCCGAAAATCGTCAACTTTTTTGATCTCATTCACCTTAATGAAAGACTTGCTCAGCAGGGTCTTCGAAGCAAAGTTCACCTGCGCGATGCATGCGGCAAGCAGTCTCTGTGGATAGAGCTCCCCTCTAGCGAGAAACCCGATGAACGCGAGAAAATCGATGGTCAAGAGCTAGAGAAAACAAAAGAGCAAGTTGAGGCATTTTTTGCAATAAAGGGCATGACCGTTGAATTTGACCTCACTGGTGGAAAAAATTTCTGGATTGTATAAATTGCCCGCTTGACGAAGCGCTTGAGTCTGTTATAGTAAATAAGCTTTTCGAAGCACCAATGGCTGGGTAGCTCAGTTGGTAGAGCAGGGGACTGAAAATCCCCGTGTCAGGGGTTCGATTCCCTTCCCCGCCACCACGACTTGAATCGGCTCAGAGATTATTCTCTGGGCCGTTTTCTTTTATCTTTTGATGTTGACGTGGCAAACAGAAAAAGAGGTACCTCTTTTAAGAAGCACGTCTTTCACAGGGTTCTTGCATTAAAAAATTGAACTAAAACTATCGATACGTACGCAAAGCTTCGATGAGCTCAGAAGCTTCAATACCTAGAGCTTCAGCAAAAGAAAAGACTTCTCCGAGTTTAACGCCACGCTCGCCTGATTCAACCTTTGATATGAATGCTTGATCTCCAGCAAGGTGCTCAGCAACCGCCTCTTGAGTAAGACGTTGCTTCTTTCGCAAATCGCGAAGACACTGGCCCACTAATCTGTTAGATATCTGCTCCATAAATGCAGCGTAAAACTATCAACTCAAATATGCCAAAATCGCATATTTTCTTAAAAAAGAAATTCTCCCCGACAAGTTCACGGGGAGAATTAAAACCTTTAAACGTAGCTTCTTGTGATGTTTATTGAAGCGCTTATGGCATTAGAAGCCACCACCGCCGCCTCCGCCGCCGAAGCCGCCACCGCCGCCTCCGGAGAAGCCGCCACCAAAACCGCCGCCAGAACTTGAATTAGAAGAAGCGAGCGCTGCCGTGGAGACAGAATGAGCAGCTGTAACACTCTTGGTTACGCTCTCAATTGCATTGGTTCGCATGCCATTTCCATAGTAATACCAGCTATAAACAGGCATAAACTGAGGATCTTTGAGCATCTCTGGCATTGCAACTTTCAGCTGCTCGATAACCTTATCCGCAACACCAAGCGCAACTGCCATAACCAGAAGCCTATTCCAGAGAATGACATCGGTTGGAATTGCTTCGTGCAGGTTAGTGAACTCAGTAAGCCACTTTCTTAGCGCACGAGTCTTAGCAAGCGTCTCAACACCTTCTCTATTCATCAGGTCAAACGAGCCAATGTTTACAAGTGCAACAAGACCGGCAATGACAAGAATAAACAGATGTAGTAGTAGATTGGCAAATGAAACATCAGCCATAACACCCATGAAGAATGCAGCAGCTGCAACAAGAACATCAACAGCAATCAGAGCACCAAGAATTCCCTTACCGTGGAATGGAATCTTATTTGTTCCATACTTAGCAGCATAGCTAAGCTTGATGGGGCTCTCCCAAGACTCATATGCCTTATTAAAATCTTCTGGATGTGATGAAGCATATTTGCCAATTTGCTTCATAGTAACAGTGGTGTTTACCGCTCCAGATTCTCCAGCCTTATCAAAGATTAGCCTCATTGCCATGATATCAATCTTATTTGACAGTGAACTGCCGGGGTAGAAAGGCTGCTGGCTTTCTGAAAGGTCTTGAACCTTTGTAAGACAATAATCAGACTTCTCCATACCAAGGAAGTTTGTACTAACCGTCTTATTCAAGCTAATGTACTTTGAATCAGAAAGGTGCATAAGGGTTGCCGTCAGGGCATCTCCCTTAATTAGCTCACCGTTGTAAAGCATAGAAAGAACTGCCGGGTGATCATTAGATGGAACATCTCTGTAGTAAAGGTCATTAAACTGAGGAGCCATGACCTTTTTGTATTGAATACGCAGCAAGATTGCTGCTACAACGGTGATAGCTGCAAGTACTAATGGCGCATAAAGAATAAGAGCTACCTGAGTTTTTGCAATATCACGCTTGTGATTTGCTTCATCCGCCCACGCTTGTTCCTCAGACAAGATGCTGCTCAGTTTATTCTGCTGAATAGGAGCTAGCCCAGAAACCCAATCGCTTGGGAATGTAATACGAGCTTCCGCAAATTCATCAGTTCCTACACCAGGAACTTTGTAGACAACTGCATTGTTGGTAATTTCTACATTTGCATCCAATGGACCATGTCCCCAAGCGCGAACAGTATCGCCAGCAACTATAGACTGTCCTGATGGAACAGGAAGATGAATAGTAGCAGTGACATTTCGAGACTCGGAATCCCAGCCATCAGATACAAACTTCCAGTACAGCTCAGCAGTATCCGACCAGTTTGTTACAACATTAGTAATGTCATACTCGATAGTGATATGTGCTGACTCATCATCATGCGCTGAATAAATCTTTAAGTTCAACATGTTGTTTGATTGAGTTGGAACATAATACTCATCTGAGCTGGAATTATTTCCACTAGAGTCTTTACTATAAATCTGACGAGTTCCTTGCCTATCCTGAACCTTAACTGAAGTAATGTTTACTTCAACGTTCTGTCCATTGTATTTATTCTTTCCAACTGGAAGATTCCAATAGACACCATGAAAACTACCATTGAAATAGAACGTACGAGTTTCTACGACATGCAACGTTCCGTCTTTTTGAACCGTCGCATCAATATTTACCGTATCTATTGAAAGGTCGCGCGCAAATGCTCTTGCAGGCGTAATTAAAAACGCAACAGCCAAAAGCATTATGCAAAGCGCAATCTTTACAAACTGGCTCTTTTTAGAAGAGCGAAGCGAGACTTTATACATGGAAACTCCTTTATGTTACTTTCGCAACTCTTCTTAAAGGATACCACGTACTGTTTAATCTGCTGGTGAATATGAGTTATCCAGTTCAAACAAAGCAGGTGGCAGGCCTTTATCCCACTCCTCTCCTACTTCCTCAGAAAGAAAATACTCATCAGTTTCTATAAAGGGAAGGTTGGCAATTCTTTTATTTCTTGATACTTCGAGATTGCATACAAGTGAGCTTGGACCGCTGAAGTCTAGAAGGCACCCGTAGCAAATTCTCATGTCCTGAAATAACTTTTCTCCGCATCTGGGGCAAATTTTTACGGAGTAGTTTTCTATAGCCATAGCGACTCCTTCTTTCAACGTTGCTTTCTTCAGTACTTATTTCTTGAATGAGTACTTTCTGACCAACCTCAAACCATGGGAAATCATCAACTGATGGTCTTTCAAATGTGCAATAAGCACCCGCGCAGCTATGGATTTGTTTAGGATGTACTCGTCTCCGAATTTTTAAAATTTCTCCGTGATCGTCTGCAAATGCGATATCAATCGGATACGTCATTCCAAAAGTATGAACTGAAGAGCACCTTAGAAGTAAGACTGGAGGAGCTGTTATCTCGGTACCCAAAAGACCGACGAACTTTTCGAAGCCTCCTTGTAACAATTCAAAAATTTGCTCTGAATTAGGGACTTCTTCTATCGAAACCTGTACATTCATTTTCAAATCACAACTCCCGACTTATAGGGACTAACAACAATTGAAGTTGTATGGGTGAGGTACAGAGGAGACTCTAATGACACTAAGGGGAGACGCACAGTATGTGGCCAAGGTCTGTACTTAAGCGTTACTTGATATTTAGGAAAAACAGAGACCATATTCCCAATCCCCTCCTTTTCTCCCTCCATGGAGACGACAATGTCGCAATTGTCATCACATTTAAGAGCAGTTTTTATTTTCTGAGTTAAGTTTTCTAGCGTTCCTCCATCCGTGGAATGACTGGAAGAAATTCCATGAGCAATGATTTGATCTGCCGCAACACGATCAAACTTTGAGCACATATCTGCAAACTTAAATAAATTGATTGCAATTAGAGCAACCACTAATACAACCGGAAGTACCAATGCAGTCTCAACAAACATTTGCCCTTTTTGGCAACAAAGAAATTTCATTTTTCTCATATGCCACCAAAAACTTTCTTAACATCAATTTCTAAAGGAATCTCAATATCAATGACAGGAATGGTCAGCTTTGCAATTGTGATTTTGTCAGGCAAATACTGGAGAGAAAACGCACCAAGTGAACGAGCTAAAGCAATTGGATCTGATGTATTAGGTATTTTCTGAACTAGTTCACGAATCGTTGATTCTTTCTCAAAGCCAGCTTGTTTCAAAACACTTTCTGTATTAACAAGAACAGGCTTCATTTGTCTTAAATCACTTGGCTCTAATCCAGCGTCAATAACTATTTGTTTCAAAGCACTCTGTAATTTGGAGCCGACACTTCCACCTGTTATTCCGTCAACGTTATCAAGAAATTCCGACAGCTTAGAAGACCAAGAAGTTACACCATCCCCATATGAGATTAAAAGAGATCCCCACAAGCTCATTACCTTATCTATGGTCTGTCCAATAAACCCTCCCCTCCTTTCAACCTGGTCAAAAAAGCTTGAAAGAACGTTGTTTGTAGATGAACTGTCTGGAGCGAGCGTTGCTCCGGATATTGCATATCCTTCTGGGAGAAAAACTGACTGCTCAAGTGTTCCCAAACTTCCTTGAAATTCTAGAGATGAACCTCCTCTTCTCACAAATGAAATACATCCCCAAGCTCCTGGAGGACATAATCTGGGCCTAGCAACCTTTAACGCATCAAGTGCTTTTTGAAATATTCCAGTTGATTTATCTGCAGCTTCAGACAACTTTTTTCGCAAATCTTTTATTTGCTGACGTGATGATTCATAAACTTCAGACTCTTCGACTACGATTTTCCAGTAATACTCAAACCCGTTATCAATATTTGTTGAGGCAGATGCCACCCTTCCCACATCACCACTTGTAAAATGACAATGCTGACACTCACGAACCGCTCCAGAATCTAAATCTTGTAGCGATGCAAATCCCGCGTTTTCTCCTATTGCTCCTGGACAAGACCTATGAGCATGAATGGTTTTCTCGCCGTTTTCATAGGTGCAAGGCCAAATAGGCTTTAGATACAGGTCCGTTTTCTTTGTCTCTTCTAAATTATGTGGTAATCGAGGTAAATTCATTTCAACCTCACCATCAGCTGTTTCTTTATAAAATCCTTTTGAAAGTTCCGTAAACGCAAAGTTGTAAAAAGCTTTTCGTATAGCAGAATCACGCAATTCTTCTGCGGTGCTTCCATTGACAGTTTCTTGATCATATCGAGCTCTGTAATAAGCTCTAGCTCGCTTTAAAGCGACACCAAACGTCCAAGAAGTTGGCGACGGAATGGATGGGTTTATATCCCCAGAAAGACCAGCGAGATGCTCTGCTCTTTCACGCATAGAATACGGACCTCCACCGCAGTCTGCCTCCCACGCCCTCTTTTTAGAGGTCTCTGCTTTACTCTGTAACTCTTCAATCTGTTTTGCTATCTGCTGTAATAGTTCGCTCTGTTCTTTTAATTCATCTGACGAAACGTCACTATTTAAATGTCCAAAATCAGATTGTGACTGAGCGGGAAATAGAAGAGCTGATCCCACGAAGTTACCCGCATCAGTAGAGTTCTTTTGTATACAAGAGCTCGCTGCCATTGCTGCAAAAACTGGAAGCATTTTTTCAGTTGCCTCTAAACCTTCACAAGCTGAAGTTGCAAATTTTTTACGCACTTCAAGTGTCTTAAAACCTGCATCGCACAATTTAGAACCCGCTGAAGCTAAACCTGGCACACATGAAGCAACCAATCCGGCTCCAACACATAACAATCCTGATAACCCAAGACTCAAAATGCTTGCATCAATTACCTGCGCAATAGTTGTGTATTTAGCTACGACATTTTCTCCTGCCATAGAAGCCGCATCTGCTATTGACTGAGTTTTGTATGCTCTCGATGAAACCCAAGCGACCGATACCAGTGCGAATACAAGCGCTAGACATACTAAAAGCGCACTTGCAAAAGCGATTGACGTAATACCGCCTTTATCGTCTATAAACATGGAAAGTCCAAGCTTTATTCTCTTATGTTTATCCTTTCCAAAAGGCAATCCAATCCGCATAAGAACCCTCAATCCAATCTGGATACGTACTAGCAGATAAACTTGAATGCAAGACAATCCCTTGGTTATCCGTCTGACCTGCAAGGAATAAACACCAGCCTATTGGCGGCATCGCTGCCACATGACCCGTAATTTCAATCAAGACATCGTTTTCTTTTTTATCAATAGAGATATTCCAGTCCTCATCTCCACCCTTATGAAATAGAGGTATCTCTGGTATAGCCTTAAGTCTGCGTTTGATATAGGACTCTATTAACTCAGTGTCAGAAGACGTTGTTGCTACTCTTAATCCTTCTGCACAGGCTCCATCCATAACTGTCTTTGTATAGAGAATGCAAACAGGTTCTACAAGCAATGCAATAATCATCAGAATAACGGGAAATAAAAGTGCTGCTTCTACTGACGCTTGACCAGCATTCTGTTTAAAACGAGAGAACATCTTTGGCTAAATCTAAAAGAGAGTCATGCATAGTATGTGAAGCAGCTTGAGTAGCCAGTTGAACAACTGCTCCATTTTGCACAAAGTGATATATCACACCAAGAGACGTAATGACAATTAAGCACGAAAATAAAACTAGAGCATATTCAAGCGTTGCTTGTCCTTGTGTATTCTTAACACCTAGTTTGATTGCTCTAATAGATTCTTCGCATCTTGAGTGGATATGTGACATGTTGAGACCCTCCTTATCTCTCCTTGATCAGAAACAGTCACAAGTTCTGACCAATTTCCACCATTAACTAAACAGCCCCATACATTGCCAGCTATGTCTAAATATCCGGAATAAACAAGCACGCAATCAGCTCTTTGCTGATAGCCCTCTAAAATACTCTGAGCTTCGTTTTGAATAGTTTCTTTACTATCTCTTTGCACGGAATTCTGTTTAAACAAATCTTCTGCTGCTGCATATGAGATTGGCTGTTCATTGGCTTTTTTGTCGTCTCTATTTTCATGAGTCTGCACATAGTCTGAGCTCGTATTTGATGAATGGTCCTGTTTTCTTGGTAATACGAGAAGTGCAGCAAATAGCAAACATACAGTGACAATAATGAACACAGAATAAGCAGCAGTGCTCTTTCTGCTCATAGAGAATTAATTCCCGATGTAATTGCTTCCCAAAGCTCAGAAATTTTACCTTTAAAAGCAATGATTGCGACAATCGCAATAACTACAAGTACGCCAACTAAAATTGCATACTCTGTAGTTCCCTGTCCAGATTCATCCTCTTTTAAGCCTTGTAGATACCTAAAAAATTGATAGAAGAACATCATCGGCTTTCCTTTCTCTTAAGAAGAAAATGCAGGTCCAAGCAAGGGACCTAAAATTGCAAGTAACATTGCTGGAACAATCAGCGTTCCTAGAGGGATGAGCATTTTAATTGGGATCTTTTCAATTTCCGTTTCTAACAGCGAACGCTGCTCATCGCGAAGAACTGAAGCTTGTCTATCTAATATTTCTGCAAGAGGAGTTCCAAAAGTAAGCGCTTCATTCACAACAGTCGCAAAGCTTTTAAGCGATGGAACTCCTACTTTTGCCGCCATCTGATTGAGTGCTTCTTCGCGAGTAGTAGCACCAAGCTTCCAAGTCATATGAGCATTTGAAAGCTCTCTCGATAATTCTCCAGATTCTCGCAAACAATACAGATCAAGCGCTGAATCAAAAGATAGCCCTGATGACAGCCCAAGAATCAAAATGTCAATCATTTCTGGCATCTCACGTAGGCATGATTTTCTTGTAAACTCAGACTTTGCCCGGAGGCTCATTCTCTTGTGACTTTTTATGCCTCTTATAATTTGCTGATAATAGCTATGGACATCAAAATGATTCAAATTGACGGGAACAACTAGGGCGAGAATACCTATGCATGTTGCAAATAATACGGAGCATAGTAAATCCATCACTTCATTACTCCTTTCATAATGCTTCGAATAATCAAAAGAGCAACGCAATCCATGACCATTGCAATTGATGTGCATATAACGCCCGATGGCGTAAATAAACCCTTTTGAAAGTCCGGCGATAGAAGCGACAAGACAATCAATAAAACAACTGGGAGAAGACATACAATTCGAGCAGATAATCTAACTTGAGCAGTCTTTGTTGCTATGAGCCTTTGATTCTTCTCTTGTAATTCAACTAACTCGGCAGTTTTCTGTAAAAGACTCTTAAGCGGAGACCCTGTTCTATGTGAAATTACTAAGGCGCTAGCCAGCAAATTAACACCTGGAGCATCCAACCTTTCTGCCAAGTCCTCAATAGCTTCTTCGATAGGAAAACCGCACTTGATTTGCATGTCAGCAATATAAAAATTTTCTGATACGACACCTTCTGTGTGTTTACTGACATATTCAATAGATTGTGAAAGTGTGAGACCTGATCCAAGAGCAACGGCGATTGTTCTAAAAATCGAAGGCATCATATGGGCGATTTCTAAAGCAGATTGATGCTTGGCATGTTCATATAGAAAATAAGGAACGAGAAATAACGAGAAAACACCGCAAAGCGTACCTATTGCAGACTCAAATAGAACACCAAGCAAGATGGATCCAGCTATGCCACTAATAAAAAACAGTACGAAAGCATCAGTGACTAAGGTAATCCCATATTTGTAAAGAAAACGATTACGTAGCTGCATTGATGTATAAGAAAAAGGTTCCCATTTGAGCAAGCGCTGGACAAAAGTGTTATTGCGTGCAAATTGAAAAAACTGAACTACATAACCTGTTACTCGTGCATTTATTTGAGAAACAGTTTTTTCCTCACCGTTGCATACAAGAAAATAAATAATTACTCCAAAAACACCTCCTGTGATTGAGGAAGTAAAGACATCCATGAAGTAACCTCCTTTTTATTGAGTATTCCTTCTTGTATTGCACGATTGATAAAAGAAGGAACTTTTACAAAAAGCCAACTTCTTTTCTGCGCGTCAAACGACACCACCTCTTGCACTTCAATTGATCCTGACGAAGACAAGGAGATTTCTGAAACGCTGGTCACATATCGTTTTCCATCAGGAAATCTTTGAGACATAACTATCAGATCAAGTGCAGTGGCAATCTGCTTTTCTATGATTTCTGCAGGTAAGTCCATTCCAAAACGAGCCATCAACACTAGGCGCAATATTGCCTCTTGAGCGGTTCCGGCATGCAATGTAGTTAGAGAACCATCGTGACCTGTATTCATAGCCTGCAGCATATCAATGCACTCCTCACCTCTTACCTCTCCTACTACAATGCGATCTGGCCTCATTCGGAGCGCGTTTCTCACCAATGATCTAATGGTTATTTCTCCTGTTCCTTCTATTGAGGCGGGCCGAGCCTCTAGCCTGACAACATTTGGATGCGAATCGAACTTAAGCTCCGCTGAATCCTCAATAGTGACAATTCTTTCTGACTTTGAAATTTCACATGAAAGTGCATTTAAAAGCGTAGTCTTACCGGATCCTGTTCCTCCAACAACCGCTATTCCCTGTCTGCACTTCACAGCCCAAGACAAAAATCTTGCAAGCCATTGAGGCAGCGATTTCATTTCCACTAACCGGTCCAAAGAAGTAATTTTTCCAGTGAATCTTCGGATAGTTACTGAAGTGCCGTTCACTGCAACAGGGCTTGCAACTGCATTGACACGGTCTCCATTCTCAAGTCGTGCGTCAACAATAGGACTTACCCTATCCAGCCTTCTTCCTAATGGAGATAAGATACGATCCATAACAATCAAAATCTGCTCTTCAGAGTCAAAGACTGTTTTTGATTCAAATAGCTCGCCGTTTTTCTCGTAAAACAAATTGTTGCAGCCATTAATCATGATTTCCGTAACATCTTTATCATTCAGTAGTGGCTGAATTGGACCAAGACCACATACTTCATTGATTACCTGTTCGATTGTTTCCTCATAGTCAACTGAACTAAAGAGCTCGTCCTTCTCTTCATTAACAATTGCCTCACAGGTAACTCTTAGTTCGTCTCTTACGCGATCGATATCACTGCCTGTTATAAGAGAAGAAACCGTAGAAAGTCCTAATCGAGAAACAAGTTTTTCTTTTAACTTCTTTCTAGCCTTCTGAAATACTTCTTTTTGGAGTAGTGAGTCATTCTCATCTTGAGCCTCAATTTGCTTAGCAACGCGTTCAAAGACAAGCATTAACCCACCTCCTTCCTCCTATTGAATAAGCTAAATGTCTTTTTCTCAGGAGCTACTTGCAGGGCAATCTGAGCCTCTCGCAGCTGTGGAAGAATGCCCAGTTCGTTAAGGAAATGCGCAAGAACAAAAGAAACCGACTGCGCAAATGAAGTTTCCTCTTGTAACAACACAGAAAGCTTTCCTTGCTGAATAAGCTCCTGAAACCCTGGTCCGCCTTCAAAAATCCTAAACATCTTTGCTGCTTCAAGACCAATCTCTGCCTTTCCAATAGAAAAGTCCTGTTTAACCTTTGGATTTGCTTTGTTTTCAAGTCGGATAATGCGAGTTCTTGCCACTCCAAGACGCACTGCAAGTCCACTTACTTTTGCCAAAGAGTTAATGCACGTAAGAGGGTTCTCCGAAACAATAACCAGCCTATCTGCGCATTGTGCTGCCTGAGCATAACAATCTGTTGATGCCGTCGTAGTGTCTACAAGTACCAAATCAACCAAACCAGAAACAGCTTGAAGAAAATGACTCACGCAAGGAAATAGAAGCTCTGCCATTTCAGGTTTTACACAAGGGCCAAAAAGATACAAATTTTTATGGACACA
>CAUORV010000018.1:0-14821 GCA_963507085.1 uncultured Atopobium sp. | reverse complement strand
AGATGAGCGAGAAGTAACGTTTGCTCCTAAAGTTACCAAGCAAGAAATGAAGCTTACTCCAGAAGATTCCGCTCAGGTAAACGCCCTGAGGGTTCAGGCTTCCTCTGATACCGCTCCAGCTCGTGTTTCTGTTGGAGGCAGGTCTCTTCGCGCTTTGTCCGCTCAGGTGGCACCAAGTGAAGTTTCTGTTGCCCAAGGTCAGGTTGCAGTTCAAGATCATAGGTTGTTCCTTGGCTGTGCTGAAGGTGCCCTTGAGCTTCTTGAGGTACGCCCAGATGGTAAGCGCTCTATGGATGCTAAATCATTTGCATCAGGACTTCAGAAGTCTCAGATGACCTGGCAGAAGCTGCAATAATGGCTACGCTTACTCCAGCTCGAAGAGTGGCTTATCAGGCATTTTTTGAGTGCAGACGCAACAATCTACGTATTCGCGATTACCTACGAGAGTCAAAGGATTTCTCGGAGCTTTCTGTTCAAGATAAAGCTTTTGCTACTCGTCTTGCTCTGGGAACAACTCTTACTAAAGGCAAGCTTGATGAGGCTTTAAAAAATCATCTTAAATCAGGTATTCACCTAGAGCCAAAGGTACAGGACGCTCTTCGTATTGCTGTATTTGAGGTTTTATATTTAGAGACAAGACGCGACGCTTCCATCAGCCAAGGTGTTGAGCTGGTAAAGTCTGTCTCAAAGCGTTCTTCCGGCCTTGCAAACGCGGTGCTCAGAAAAATTTCTGAAGAAGAAGCTCAGCTGACGCGTGCAAAGAACCCAAAAACACCTTCAGAGCTTTCTTGGGCGTCAGGCATTCCTGAGTGGATTTGCTTGGAAATCATTGAATCGCTTGGAGAATCTACTGCTCAAAAGCTTATTCTTAATTTAAAAAACCCTGCTCCTGTGTATGTTTTACAGAGAAATCTATCAGAACAACAATTGCAGAGCAGCTCTTTAGAGCTACAGCAAACAGTTCTTCCAGATGTATTTGAGGTAAAAAATCCTGCTCAACTTACTGTTGATGCATATGTAAAGAAAGTTCAGCTTGTTCCTGCAGATTTAGCTTCTCAGCTTGTGGCACTTCTCGCGGCATCTTATGTTGACCAAGAAATGCTTGAGGTCGGACAGGGTAGAGGAACCAAATCTTTATTGCTCTCTCATGCATTTGAGGTGCTTGATAAAGAGAACGCTCACATCACCGCTGTTGAGCTTGTAAAAGGAAAGTCTCACGTTTCAAAAAGAAGATTGAAGACCGCTGGACTTTCAGATCAGGTTACATCACTCACGTTTGATGCTACACAGTTTGTATCACCAGAGGTTCCAGAGGAGCTTAATCAGAGCTTTGATGTGGTGTTTATTGATGCACCATGTTCTGGTTTGGGTACGCTTCGTCGTCACCCAGAGATTGCATGGAATCTGTCTTCAGAAAGCCTGTATGACGGAGGAGAGCTTACCGTTTTACAGACCAAACTCTTACAAAGCTGTAGCAGCCGTGTAGAGGTGGGTGGCTTTTTAGTCTATGCAACGTGTTCACTCTCAAATTCAGAGAATCAGCAGGTTGTAGATGATTTTCTTGCAAGTCCAGAGGGCTCTCAGTTTGAGGTGCAAAGCCTTTTTGAGTGTCCCGCGCGTGCATGTTTAACACCAGAAGCGCAAGAGTTTCTCGATACGTGCATTACGCCAGAGGGATTTTTGCAGACGGCTTTTGCCTCCGCTGATTGCGACGCCCACTTTATGGCGGTGCTCAAACGTAAATAAAAAGCTCTTGTTGTATTGTCAACAAGAGCTACATAGGTGACGTTTAAAAAGCGCTTTCAGGCTTAGAACGCGGAATTACTTGCCTTTGCTATCAGTGTTGTAAAAACCGCTGCCCTTAAAGACGATGGTTGAGGTGTTGTACACGCGCTCGGTCTCATGTCCACATTTTGGGCACTGAGGAGCTTCAATCTTCAGGCTCATAGGGCGTTCAATTTCAAAGGTATTGTCGCAGTGTGTGCAGTGATAGCTATAACGTGCCATGCTTCCTCCATGAAAACAATTTATAAACGTGAGATACTTTACCCTACTTAGAGTAGATATTTCACGATTGCAACTAATAAGTTTGTTTACGGAGGCATTATGCAGGTAACCGGTGCAATTTTTGATTGCGATGGAACCCTTGTTGATTCAATGCGCGTTTGGCACAACGTTTTTGGTGCTGTTCTTCCTAAATACGGCAAGACCGTTGACTCAGAATTTTTTGAGCGCGTTGAGGCTGTTTCGCTTATGGATGGCTGCAAAATTTGTGTTGATTATCTAGATTTGCCTGTCACTGCAGAAACTTTGTACGAAGAATTCTGTGCGTATGTAACAGAGCAATATCAGCATCACGTCTCTATTATTTCTGGTGCAAAGGAGTTCTTGCAGGAGCTTTACGATGCGGGTATTCCTATGGCTGTTGCATCGTCAACTCCCGTGCGAGAAGTGCGCGCGGCTCTCGCGGCTCAAGGTATTGAGCACCTTTTTAAAACGGTGGTTTCTACAGAAGACGTGGGGGGAGTGGACAAGGTTGAGCCCGATGTGTACCTTGAGGCTCTCCGTCGCCTTGGCACCGATAAAGCAACTACCTGGGTCTTTGAGGATGCTCCGTTTGGCGCTCAGACGGCTCAAAATGCAGGCTTCCCCGTGGTGGCGCTCTACAACGACCACGACGGCCGAGACCCCGTCTTTATGCGTGAGCACTCTAACATTTTTGCCCATACCTATGGCGAGCTGTCGCTTTTGCGTCTTCGTGTCTACGAGCACCCTCTAGCTGCTGCTCCTTCTGGCGAGAAACCACTTGAGGTCCTTATTGTGGGCGGATCCCCAGAGGCTGTTTCGCACACGACGCTCTCTACCTGCGCCCAAAGCGCTGACTACCTGATAGCAGTTGATCACGGCGCTGATGCGTGCCTTGCTGCCGGAGTAATCCCACAGCTCGCGCTTGGAGACTTTGACTCAGCTTCTGCAAAAACGCTCTCCTGGCTCAAAGAACAGCAGATACCCTGCATGAAGTTTAATGCGGACAAGTACGATACTGACCTTGCTCTTGCCCTAAAGTCTGCCGAGTACGAGGCAATCCGTAGAGACAGCAAGCTCTCGCTTACGGTTGTCTCAACGTCCGGCGGCCACTTGGATCACCAGCTTGTAGTGCTCGGTCTTCTCGCCACGTGGGCAAAGACGGGCAAGGCAAACGTTCGAGTTATCGAGAATGACTTTGAAATGCGCTTTTTAGCTGCGAGCCAAGTTGATTCGTGGCAGCTGAGTGCAATTGATGCGGGTAAAAAGATTTCTCTTGTAGCGCTGTCAGAGGAGTGCGAGGTTTCTGAGACTGGCATGAGGTGGAATCTTAATCACGAGAAATTCACACTGCTTGGAGACGATGGCATTTCAAATATCGTTGAAGCTGACGATGCTTGGGTAAGGTGCGAGAAGGGCTGTCTTTTGGTGCAGCTTTGGAACTAAGACGATCATCGGGTTGCATTGGGGTCACGGTTGCATAACAAAGCCCCAACGAGCGACTGTAAGTCCAGCAAGAAGTATTAGATGTTGCTGTCAGTTAATCGAGCTAAGAAAAAAGGTCGCCGTAGCGACCTTTTTAAATTTGAGGTAAGACGAGCTTGAGTTGCTTAGTTGCGAGCAATCTTGCCGGACTTGAGGCAACGGGAGCAAACATTCATCTTCTTGCGTTGGCCATCGACAACGACAGTAACACGCTGGATGTTTGGCTTAAAGGTGCGGGCCACAGTACGGTGAGAGTGGGAGATGGAGCGACCGGCAACGGCGTGCTTACCGCAGAAATCACAGACCTTCGACATGAGTAAGACCTCCATAGGATAGGCGCCCTCTGCGCCTAAAATTTCCAAATAGCCGAATTAATATAGCACAATATATTGTGTTGTCAAAGCATGAATATAACATTCACAATTAGATAGCTTTTTGACAGCTTTTGAATGTTTTTCATTTATTACACCAAGATTAAATAACAAGAAAAAGATTTGTCAATTGCAAGGTTATCAACTTGTATGTATAAGCCGCTTTAATAATAAATGTGTCCTGCGGTATACTAAATAACAATGACTAACCCTGGTTCTTGCGAGAGGAGTTATGTAATGACTACCGCTGTTCCCGGAACACTAAGAGTTTCTAATGATTGCCTTGCTGACCTGGCGGGCTATGCAGCTATGGAATGTTATGGCGTTGTTGGCATGGCAGAGATTGATGAGGCAGCAGGTGTTGCTCGTCTTCTTCCAACATACCGACTTCGTAAGGGTATTGATGTGACCCCAACTCCTAAGGGAGTTCAGGTTGACCTTCACATTGTTGTTGAGCAGGGCGTTAACATGGCGTCTGTTGTCGACAATCTTGAGAGCTCAGTAAAGTTTTTGCTTAAGCAAATTGCAGAGCTTTCATGTGTTGATGTAACTGTACATATCGAGGCCATGCGTAATTCTCGCTAAGCTTTTTGCTTCAAATGAGTAGGAACTGAGGTCTAACGTGATTTCAAATGTCATTCGTACATGCTTCCCTGTAGCAGCCCTTGCTGTTGCAGACAAAGCAGAAGAGATCAACAAGCTCAACGTTTTTCCTGTACCAGATGGAGACACCGGCACAAATATGTCTCTGACCCTGGGCACCGTTGTTCGTGAGGTTCAAGATCTTCCTCAAGATGCAAGCATGCAGGATATTGCAAAGGCAATTACTCACGGTTCTCTGATGGGTGCTCGTGGTAACTCTGGTGTTATTACGTCTCAGATTCTTCGTGGTATTGCCGAGGGTCTGTGTGACGTTAAAAATCCTGAGGCAGTAACTCCAAAGGATATTGCTCACGCTTTCCGTCGTGGTAAAGAAGTTGCTTTTAAGGCTGTTAGAAAGCCTGTTGAGGGCACTATTCTTACCGTTTTGAAGGACGTTTCTGCTAAGGCAGACTCCCTTGAGAAGTCTCAGCTCACCCCAGTTGAGGTTTTGGATGCCCTGGTTGTTGAAGCATATGAGTCTGTTGCTCGCACTCCTGAGCTTCTTCCTGTCCTCAAAGAGAATGGTGTTGTTGACTCCGGTGCATTTGGTTTTGCAACTTTCCTTGAGGGCTTTGTAAACGCTGTTACCGGCAAGACTGAAACAACTGACTTCCAGACCACTGTTTCTGTTTCTGACGCTAAGGCTGCTACCAGCGCAAAGGTTGAGATTGAGCTCAACGATGACTGGGAGGGTTCTGAGTACCGTTACTGCAACGAGTTCCTCTTCAAGGCAGACAGCCCAGACTTTGACGAGGAAGCAGCTCTGAACTTCCTGGCAACTATGGGCGATTGCGAGCTTCTTGTTGGCGCAAACCCAGACTACAAGATTCACGTTCACTCAAATACTCCTAACAAGGTTCTTGAGTACATGCTTCAGTACGGCCAAATCTTTGAGGTCTTCATTCACAACATGGACCTTGAGGCTAAGGAGCGTACCGAGAAGATCGCTGAAGATAAGAAGGCTGCGGCTGCACCTAGAAAAGAGCTTGGCTTTGTTGCCGTAACTGCTGGTTCTGGCGCTGAATCAATCTTGAAGTCTCTTGGTGTTGACGTTGTTGTTTCTGGCGGTCAGACCATGAACCCTTCAACTGCAGACATTCTTGCTGCAATTGAAGAGGCCAATGCAGACCAGGTCATTGTTATGCCAAATAACTCCAACATTCGTATGGCAGCAGAGGCTGCTGCAAGCGCATGTGAGGATGTTAAGGTTGCTGTTATTCCAACCAAGTCTGTTCTTCAGGCATTTGCTGCAATGTTTGTTGTTGCAGATGGTGTTCCATTTGAAGAGCTTGTAGAAGAGATGACTGACGCTATCTCTGGCGTTCGTTATGGTGAGGTTACTACCGCAGTCCGTGATTCTTCCGCCGCTGACGGCACTCCTATCCACGATGGCGATGTCATGGGTATTCAGGGCGGCTCCATTGATGTTGTCGGCTCTGATGTCATGAAGGTCACGCTTGACCTTATCGCTAAGATGCAAGAGGAGGAAGAGGGCGACAACCTCACCATTCTTGCAGGTGAGGACTTCTCTGACGAGCAACTCGATCTTCTCGCCAGCAGAGTAGAGGACGCCTATCCAGACCTTGAGGTTGACGCTCAGCGCGGCGAGCAGCCACTCTATCCAGTCATCTTCTCTATTGAGTAGGAAATGTCTGAGTCTAAGGTAAGCATCGCTCCCGCATCAGAGCGAGTGGCTCATACCTGCTCGCTTGTTGATAGCGTGACCAGGTTAAGGTATGTTAATGCAAATCGTGCCGAGGCGCTTGAGCGTCTCGGCATTCTGCGTGTTCGAGACCT
Source organism: uncultured Atopobium sp. (assembly GCA_963507085.1). Lineage (GTDB taxonomy): Bacteria > Actinomycetota > Coriobacteriia > Coriobacteriales > Atopobiaceae > Lancefieldella. The sequence continues at coordinate 8,501 of CAUORV010000018.1, read as the reverse complement.
TTTGCTCAACGTGCCTCATCGCTACCTCGATTTTTCCCATCGCGTGCAGATTGCTTTTGCGCAGATAGGCGAGGACGCTACTATTACGGGCCGCGTTGCTTCGGAAAAGACAAAACGCCCACGCCCCAAGATGGTCATTGTAGAGATTGAGGTTGTGGATGATACAGGCGTGCTTACGGCCTCGTTCTTTAGGCAGCCTTGGATAGCTGAGCAGATTCACGTTGATGACGAGGTGGCTCTGAGCGGCAAGGTGCTTTTTGCCTACGGTTACCGCCAGATGAAGTCACCGTTCTACGAAGTTCTGAGTACAGCAAAATCTGATGCAAGCGACGAGGCTCGCCCCAAAGAAGCTCGCTCCAAAGAGGCTCCTTCAAAGGCAGCGATTCTTCCTGTTCACCCAGCTACCGAGGGCGTAAGTCCCGCATGGATGCGTCGCATTATGTCAGCGGCTCTGGCGGATACGGGAAGCGTGTGTGATTGGCTGCCCTCAGAGCTTGTCTCCAAGCACCGCCTTATGTCACTCTCATCGGCGCTTCGCGAGGTTCATTTTCCCTCCAGCTTGGACGCGGCTGAGCAGGCTCGCCGCCGTCTTGCTTATGATGAGCTTCTAAGTTTGCAGCTTGCCCTTCTGGCCAGGAGAAACCTGGAACTTGCAGGTCATAAGCCTTTTGAGCACGTTATAGATGGACCTAAAGTTAAGGCTCTGGTTGAAGCTTTGCCTTTTGCTCTAACTGACGAGCAGAACCACGCTGCTCAAGAGATTCTTTCTGACATGGCTTCACCACGCATCATGAATCGTCTGCTTTTGGGTGACGTTGGTACTGGTAAAACAGCCGTTGCCGCAGTCGCTTTGGCTGCAGCAGCAGATTCTTCAACTCAGGCTGCCGTGATGGCTCCTACCTCGGTTCTTGCTCAGCAGTATGCTCAAAAGATTGGCCCTTTGCTTTCACTTGCGGGAATTACGTGGGCTCTTATTACGGGCTCTACCTCTGAAGAGGAGAGGCAACAAATTGAACTTTGCCTAGCTGACGGTTCTTTGTCCGTTGTCTTTGGCACCACAGCGCTTCTTTCTGACCGTGTGGTATTTAAGCAGCTCACCCTTGCTGTTGTAGACGAGCAGCATCGTTTTGGTGTTGATCAAAGAACAGCACTGCGCAAAAAAGGACAAGGCGTAGATCTTCTCGCCATGAGTGCAACACCTATTCCACGTACGTTGGCACTCTCTTTGTATGGAGACGTTGATACGTCTCGTATTACCAAGAGACCAAAGGCAGGCGCTGGCGTTACCACCAAGCTGTGCGTGCCTGAAAACCTTGACCAAGCATATGCTGCTGTCGCCGAAGCTGTTCAAGCGGGTCATCAGGCGTATTTGGTCTGCCCTTTAATTGATCCAAGAGATTCTGAAGAAGAGCTTGAAGATGTTCCTGAGGCCGCTCGCACAAACGGTAAGCTCTACAGTGCAACTCGCGTATATGAGGAGCTCTCAAAGACCGTTTTCAAGGACTTTACCTGTGATCTTTTGACGGGTAGATTGCCTGAGGCACAAAAAGATCAGGTTATGGAAAAGTTCCGCGCAAATAAGACGCAGATTCTGGTCTCCACAACCGTCATTGAGGTTGGTGTTGACGTTCCTAACGCTACGGTCATGGTTGTCTTTAATGCTGACCGTTTTGGTTTGGCCACGTTGCACCAGCTCAGAGGCCGTGTTGGTCGAGGAGACTTCCCAGGAACCGTCTATCTTGCCAGTAACGCCAAGCGAGGCTCTACCGCAAGAAAACGCTTAGCCGCCCTTGAGCAAACCTCTGACGGCGCGCGCCTGGCAGAGCTTGACCTGGAGCTTAGGCACGAGGGAGAAACCTTGGGATACCGTCAGTCGGGCGGCACTACGCTCAAGATTTCTGACCTCTATGCAGACGCAGATCTGATTGAAGACGCCCACATGGACGCCTTGGCAATTACGGCACAGGATCCAAATCTCACGAGCGATGCCTATGCTACGCTGGGAATTGAGGCAAAAGATCGCTTTGGCATCTATTTTGAAGAGCTTGGCTATAAGTAATAACCTGCAGGTAAACTACAGTACAAGATAGATTTGGTGGCGAGAAACCCATGAGGATTGTTGGCGGAAAATGGAAAGGTCGTGCAATTGAGGCTCCTGATGGCAAGGGGACTACGCGGCCAACCACTGATCGTACGCGCGAGGCTATTGCAAGCTCCATCTTGGCTTCTCGCGGTCTTGACCTCAGTGAGTCTAGAGTGCTTGACGCTTTTGCAGGCTCGGGTGCCATGGGCTTTGAGCTGCTCTCCAGGGGTGCACTGTACGCTACTTTTGTTGATAAAGACAGAAAGACGTGTGAGCGCATTAAGCGTACGGCTAAGTCACTTGGTGTAACCACCTCTGAGATGAGCGTTATCTGTGGTGACACTGCGCGTTTAGCTGAGTCATCCCAGCTATTTGGAGCTCCTTTTGACGTGGTATTTTTGGACCCGCCTTATGCCGTTGAGGCTGAAGTAGTATCCAAGCTGCTCAGAGATTTAATCCAGCAGGGAAGTCTGACAGAAGATGCTGTGGTAGTGTACGAACATAGCCACAAATCTGATTCAGTTTCTCTTGATAACTTTGAGCTTTCTAAGAGTAAGCGCTATGGTATTGCTCAAGTTGATTTACTCGTTCGTTGTGAGGGATAGGAGATACGTTGAACAGCATCACTCACGTAGTTGTACCAGGTACTTTTGATCCCGTCACAAACGGACACCTTGATGTAATTAGACGAGCTTCTCGCCTTTTTGAAAACGTCACGGTAGCTGTTGCGGCTTCCAAGCGCAAGCACGGCACAGGAACTACCTTTTCTCTTGAAGAGCGCGTACAGATGCTCAAAGATGCTATTGTAGATGAAGGTCTTGTGGACGTTTCTGTAGAGCCTATGGAAGGTCTTCTGGTTGATTTCTGCAATGCTCGCGGCGTAGGTGGTGTTGTTAAAGGCCTGAGAGCTATGACAGACTTTGAGTATGAGCTGCAGCAGGCAGATCTTAACGCTCATATGGCTCCTGAGCTGGAGAGCGTCTTTGTTATGTCTAGTCCAGAGTACGGCTATATTTCTTCCTCAATTGTGAGAGAAATTTCAGCTATGGGCGCAGATGTATCATTTTTGGTACCAAAGAACGTCATTAAAAAGCTTGATGCTCTGCATAATTGCGGTAATTAAGTATATTTGCCCTGCATTTTCATTATATTCTGCTAACATTCTTAAAAAGGTGTTTTATGCGTCGTGCTCATAAGGGCTAAAACTGCATATAACACAGCTTATGTATTGGATTGAAAGGAGCCCTGGATGCAGCCAGGCGAGGAAATTGAGAGCCTTGTATCTGAGATTGAGCAGATCGTAACTGAGGCTAAGTCACCTTTTATGGATGGCGGTAACAAGAAGATTATTGATGCCCAGGACTTCTACGAGCTGCTTGACGAGATTCGTCGTGTCTTCCCAGAAGAGTTTGCAACCGCTCGTCGCATCATCAAGGAAGAGGATGAGACCCTTGAGCGCGCACGTGCTCAGGCAGAATCCATCATTGCTGACGCACAGCAGCAGGCTATGATTCTTGCTGGTGACCAGGAGGTTGTCCGCCTTGCTCAGCAGCAGGCAGATGGCATTCGTGACCAGGCAGAGCAGTATGAGCGTGATACTCGCTACAACGCTGAGGAGTATGCAGATACCGTTCTTGCTCACCTTGAGGAGAACCTCAAGAGCCTGACAAATTCAGTCTCTCGTGTTCGTCAGACACTTGATGAGAACTCTGGTCCTCGTAACACCAGCAATAACGTTGCCTGGTAATTCCAATGCAACCAGTTCTTTATGCACTAGATGATCGTCTTGCAAATGCAGGCGATACCGTGTCTTATGCGGGTCATCTTAATGAAGACTCGTATAAGTTGGGAGAGCATGAATTTTCTCTCCCTATGGGAATTGATTTTGATCTAGTGCTTACCAACGCGGGTGAGGGCATTTTGGTTACCGGAATGCTTCGTGCTGACGCAGTTGGTACGTGTGACCGTTGTCTTGAGGACGCACATCTCTCTTTAAACGCAGAGGTAGATGAGTATTATCTCTTTGAAGAGCCTGTAATTTCTGCAGATGATGAAGATGAGGCAGATTACGTTTTAGTAAATGCCGATAAAACCATCGATCTTGCAGAGGCTCTTTTGCCTTCGCTTGTTATGGAGACACCTTATGTTGTACTGTGCAAGTCCGACTGCAAGGGACTTTGCCCAGTATGCGGTTGCAATCTGAATGAAGAGGATTGCGGTCATGCAGCTCAGATTGAGCAGAAGCGAGAAGAAGAAAAGCTTGCTTCAAACCCGTTTGCGGCTCTTAAAAATCTTGTGATTGAGCCGGATTCGGAAGAGTAAAATAAAATTTCTTCTCCTAAATGGTGAAGAAATGCTGTATCTACGTACAAAATGTGTCAGTACGTGGTATAGTATCCAACGCATTATGTGAATGGGTCGCGCCCTCATGTGTTTTAGGGGCGCTAGCAAGAGCAAAAGAGGTTTAAGATGGCAGTACCTAAACAAAAGAAGGGCCGCGGCGCAACCCACACCCGTCGTTCGGCAAACAGCAAGCTTAACGCAGCAGCTCGCTCTGTATGCCCACAGTGCGGCGCTCCAAAGCTTCCTCACCACGTATGCCCTAACTGTGGCTTCTACAAAGACCGTGAGGTTGTTGTTACTGAGTAACACTCATACATTGTATGGCCAAGAAGGCTGGTTCTTTAGGGGCCGGCCTTCTTTTTTATAGCACTAAGGAGTTATCATGCCCGTTATTTGTGTAGACGTTATGGGATCTGACCAAAGCCCTGAGGTTGTTCTTGAGGGAGTTCGTATGGCTCTTGAGAAGGACAAAGAGCTAGAGGTTCTTCTCGCCGGAGCTGATGAGTTTGTTACTCCTTTTGCAAGCAAGCATGAGCGCGCAAAGGCTTTGGTAACCACTGAAGTTATTGCCATGAGCGAACACCCTGCCAATGCGGTTAGGCAGAAGAAAGACGCCAGTATTGTAAGGGCTGCGCAGGCAGTCAAGGCTGGAGAGGCTGACGGTCTTTTTTCGGCAGGCTCTACAGGAGCAGTGCTTACTGCAGCTACCTTTGGTATTGGTCGCATCAAGGGCGTAAAACGCCCTGCACTTACCCTGATTCTTCCTGGACTTGGTGGTCATAAAACAGTCTTTTTGGATACTGGTGCTAACGCTGATGTGCGTCCAGAAGTTTTGGTGCAATTTGCACAAATGGGTAGGGCTTTTGCCAATGCATCGCTTGGAATTGAAAACCCAACCATAGGACTTCTCTGCAATGGTTCTGAAGAAACCAAGGGTTCTGAGCTTGCTCTTTCATATCATGCGGCTCTTGCAGAAGCGGCTATCAATTTTGGTGGAAATGCTGAGGGAACTGATATTTTAGGAAGCCGCTTTGATGTTATTGTGACAGACGGCTTCACAGGAAATGTGGCCTTAAAATCTATTGAGAGCACAGGCAAGTTTATTATGTCTAGCCTCAAAGGCGCAATTAATTCCTCCAAGAAGGCTGCGTTTGGTGCACTTCTTTTGAAGGATGCTCTGAAGGCTACAGCAGCGGAACTTTCAGGAGATTCTGTTGGCGGCGCCTTCCTGCTAGGTGTTTCTGCACCTGTACTTAAAGGACATGGTGCTACCAGCTCTTCTGCTGTGTGCGCAGGAACACTTTCTGCAGCAAATGCGGTGCGCGCTAACTTAATTGAGAAAATTTCTTCGTCAATTCAGCTGTAGTAAAAGCGTCTGTTTATAAAAATTTTTATAACTATGGTGGAGCCCATGGACAATTCTGTGGGCTTTACTTTTTTTAAGATTGTTTGTTTCAGCTTTAGTAATGTCATCATACAGACGCCCATCACGGGGTAAAATTACTAGCGTCATTGTTGTGTGCAAGGAGGATGTATGGATCGCACAGAAACACTTGAAAAGGTAATTGACGTTGTTAGAGAGACACTGGACCTTGACGATTCCGTTGAGCTCACAGAGGGTACCTCATTTAAAGATCTTGGTGCAGACTCATTTGATCTTTTGCAGCTTGTCACAGACCTTGAGCAAGAGTTTGATATGACCTTTGATGCAGAAAACATCGATGAGATTGCTACCGTTGGTGACGCAGTAGATGCTATTCTTGCTGCTTAAGTAGGTTTTATACGTGAAATTGCACGAACGAGTAGCTGCTGCAGAAGCTATTTGCGGTCACACATTTACCAATAAAGAACTTATCGAGGCTGCCCTCACACACCCTTCGGCGGTGGAGGGCAAGCCTGTTTCTGCTTCGTATGAGCGCCTGGAGTTTCTGGGTGACTCAATTCTTGGTGCCATTATTGCAACGGAGCTGTTTGAGCGTTATCCAGATATGGATGAAGGCCAGCTTACTAGGCTGAAAATCTCTCTAGTATCCGGCCATACGCTCTCCATTGTCTCTGATGCTCTAGGAATTTCTCCCTTAATTGTTATGGGAATTTCCGAGAAGGGCACGGGAAAGCGTGGCATGAAGTCTGCTTTGGAGAATGTTTACGAGTCCATTGTTGGCGCGCTCTACCTTGATGCGGGCTTTGATCCAACGCACGAGTTTGTTATTCGTACGCTTGGACCTCATATTTCTCCAGCGCTGGCAGTTCGTTCGGTAAGTCCTAAATCTCGTTTGCAGGAAGCGGTACAAGCTAAAGGCAAGGCTACCCCAGAGTACAAGCTTATTGGTGAGAGCGGCCCTGCTCATACGCCAACGTTTACCGCTGTGGTATTTGTCGACGGCCTTAAGGTGGGTCGTGGACAGGGACCATCAAAGAAAGCTGCAGAGTCAGAAGCCGCTCAAGACGCGTTGGTACGTCTTGGTGTGGATGATGCTCCGCTTGATGCTGATGCAGAAATGCACCTAAGGTAGAAAGGTACCCTGTACCCGTGTATCTAAAATCGCTGACACTCAAGGGTTTTAAGTCATTCGCTGATAAAACTCAGATGGTTTTTGACCCCGGTCTTACCGTTGTCGTTGGTCCTAACGGCTCGGGTAAGTCCAATGTCTCTGACGCAATTCTTTGGGTATTGGGCGAGCAGAGCGCAAAGATGCTCCGTGGCCAAGCCATGGAAGACGTTATCTTCTCTGGCTCGTCAGCAAGGGGAGCGGTAGGTGTTGCTGAGGTAACACTGGTCTTGGACAACTCTGATCACACCATTCCTATTGATTTCTCTGAAATTGGTATTACCAGGCGCATGTATCGCTCTGGAGAGTCTGAGTACCTGATTAACGGAGCTCCTTCCAGGCTCATGGACATTCAGGACATCTTGCATGATTCTGGCCTGGGCAAAGATACGCACTCCATCATTTCCCAGGGCAAGCTTGACTCTATTCTGTCTAGCCGCCCTGAGCAGCGTCGTGAGCTCATCGAAGAGGCTGCAGATATCTCCAAGCATCGTCGGCGCAAAGAGCGTGCGGAGCGCAAAATCTCTTCCATGGATGAGAATCTCACGCGAGCCAAAGTGGTTTCTCGTGAGATTACCCGCCAGCTTAAGCCACTTGAGAGGCAGGTAGATAAGGCTTCTCGCGCAAAAGATTTGTCCTCTCAGCTCAAAGATTTAACGGTTCAGCTTGCAGTGGATGACCTTCGTCAGCTGCAGTTTACGCACGGCAAGTTGGAGGCTCGCGCTAAAGAGGCAGAGGCTGCCATTGAGCTTGCGCAGTATCGCGCGGGCGAGAAAAACCGTGAGCTTGAAAAGCTTCAGTCGCTTCTTGAGCAAAAGGGTCTCTTTGTTGGAGACTTGGGCGAGCAGCGTCGTCGCATGCAAGAGATTCTTGGCCGTATGGGCTCTGACATGCGTCTTTTGGAGGAGAAGGGCAAGAACATGGTTTCTCGCCTTTCTGATACGCGTATGCAGCTTTCCGTGATGGATAAGCAGAAGGCAGACGCGGCAAAAGAGAATGAAGAGCTTTCTGGTCAGCTGGCAACAATTCGTGCAAAGGTTGCGGATCTGACTGAGAGTGTGAATGCTCTGCAAGAGGCGGCTAACCAGGCAATTGCCGAGCGTCGTGCTTTGGATGTAAAGATTTCTGATTGTACTGCGTCTGAGCGTAGTGCGCGCAATACCGCTGATAAAGAGACGCTTGCGTATGTAAAGCTTGAAGAGCAGATTGCTCATGCGCAGGTAGAAGACAAGATGTTTGAGTCAAGGTTGTCTCAGATTACCGAGGCGCTTGAGATTGCTCAAGCTGCCCTGGAAGATAGTGGTGCTAAAGAAGCAGAGCTTACTGCAGCTCTTGAGACGGCTCGTCAGGAGTCCGAGGCGTTTGTCGCTGAGATTTCTGAGCGCGCTTCTGCACTTGAGGCGGCTCGCGAGGCAGAGCGTACTGCTCGCCAGGAGCTCTCAAGCAGTGAAGCTACGCTTGAGGCACTTCGCGCGCTTGATGTGGAAGTCCAAAAGGGAAGTCCTCTGGCAGAAAAGCTTGTT
>CAUORV010000017.1:0-14852 GCA_963507085.1 uncultured Atopobium sp. | reverse complement strand
CGCAGCCGTCAATGGTTCCCCACGTTTCTTCTCCCAGACGGCTCTGATAGTACTCGGCCAGCTTAATCTTTTGCGTAGCACGAGCTGCCGCATCTGCCTTGCGCTCCTGCTCAGAGCAGGTGCTGCAGATATCCGGTAACGCGCTCAGCTCTGCGCGAGACGCTGTCTGACCACGAAGCAAACGCTTGAGCGTGCGGTGAACTATCACGTCAGGATAGCGCCTAATCGGCGAGGTAAAGTGACAGTACGCATCTGCTCCCAGAGCAAAGTGTCCCTGATTAGTTGGCAAATAGATTGCTCGTTTTTGAGCCCTGAGCAGCTGCGCATTTACCACGCGAGCATAACGTGTGCCATGCACTGACTCCAGCGCTTCTTGCAACGCAGTCTGATCGCCAAGGGCAATACGAGACGCAACGTCTGGCTCAAGCGCTCCCATAGCTACAAGCGGAGTAACCGCAAGCTTGAGCGACTCTGGCGAAGGCTGCTCATGCACTCGATATGCCGACTCAAGGTCGTGCTGGCTGAGCATGTGCGCAACACTCTCATTAGCCGCGAGCATTGCTTCCTCAATAAGCCCCGTTGCCTGAGTACGCTCTCGCACCGAGACTCCAACTGGCTTGTTATTCTCGTCAAGCACTACGCGCGTTTCCACGCTCTCAAAATCTACTGAGCCGCGTTTCTCGCGAATTTCTTCTCTAAGCGCGCGGATTTGATTGAGCACGCCAATCATTTCTTTGATTGCGCCAGCGTCTTCTGCAGAAACGGCCGAGTCAAGTGCCGCAGTATCTCCTTGCAGATAGCTATCTACCTGGTCGTAGCTAAGTCTTGCTCGTGAACGAATAACGGAATTCATGGCCGTTGCGCCAAGAATCTTGCCTGAGCTGCTCAAAGTCATCTTTACCGACATGGCCAGCCTGTCTTCAGCTGGCCGCAGAGAGCACACATCGTTGCAGAGTTTCTCTGGAAGCATGGGCAACACGCGGTCAACTAAATATGCCGAGCAGGTGCGCATGCGAGCTTCCAGGTCAATGGGAGAATCCCATTTCACGTAGTGAGCCACGTCTGCAATATGAACCCACAGCTCAAAGCCACCGTCATCAAGCTTGCGTGCACCAACAGCATCATCAAAGTCTTTAGCATCCGCGGGGTCTACGGTGATACACAAATTTTCTCGCAAATCGTGTCTTGAAACGTCTTCCACAAGCGCTTTATCTGCGTCAACGGAGATCTTCTCGGCTTGTCTTTGCGCCTTGATAGGAAATTCTGTTGCCAGACCATATGAAGCAATGGTTGCCTCGACGTTCATGTCCAGATCTTCGGCTGATCCCACGCGACGTTCAATAGTGACTACAGCAGCGCTTTTGCGCGTTGGATACTCCGTGATGCGCGCGACAACTACGTCGCCCTCAAAAACGTAATGACGTCCAACAGAAGGATCTTCGGGAAGCACAAAGAAATCGCGCTGGATGCGGCTATCCAGCGGCACCACAGCGCCAAGTGGACCGGCGTCGTGGTAGATGCCCAAAAACGTCTGAGTAGCTCGCGTAAGCACAAAACGCACGTTTGCCAGAGGAGTCTTCCCCTTGGCCGAGACAAGCGAAACCTGGACCTCATCTCCGTGCATTGCCTCGTGAATACCGTGCTTGGCCAGCGCATACGTTCCCTCAGGGGTGCTTACGGTAGCAACTCCTGGGCGAGAAAGGCTCAGCGTGCCTGTAAGCAGCGCCGATGGTCGCTTTGAGACTTTTGCACGTCCCTGACGACGGTTTTCTTTATGTATGCGTTTTCTAGCCAAAAATCCTCCTGTAGGTAGAAGCCAGCGCCTTTTGCGCTGACCCAATGAATCTTCTGATATGTACCCTAAAGTGCCTTGTGATAGACGATGTCCAGATAAGGCGAGAAGTTCCAGGGATCTCGACGGGTTTCTCGACGGGTTTCTCGACGGGTTTCTCGACGAACATCTCGACGGATAGACGTCGGAACCCTCGCCGGGTTTCTCGCCACTCCTGTACACACAAAAAGAGCCCCTATGCAGAGACTGCATAGGGGCTCCAGAAGGGATTGGTTTACCTCTTAGAAGGTGCCGCGAATAACCTCGCTGCCTTCCTTCATGATAACTTCCATGTTATCTGGGGTAAGGTCGCGGATGTTGGTAGCAACGTCGCCCTTGACAACCAGGAGGTCAGCAAGCTTGCCAGCCTCGAGGGAGCCAAACTCATCCTCGTGGTGAACCATCTTTGCGCCGTTAAGAGTAGCAGCCTTGATGGTCTCAAGAACGGTGACGCCAGCCTTCTCAACGAAGTCATACATCTCGTCGATGGTGACCCAGCCGTAAGGAGTTACGAAGCTGAAGGAGTCGGAGCCGATGGTGAGAGTGACGCCACGCTCGTTAGCAGCACGGAGGTTCTCGTATGTACGGTTGAGGCCCTTCTCAACAACAGTGTCGCCTGCAAATGCGTCGAGCTCTGGAGTCCACTCTGGTGGATAAGTTCCGTACCAAGTTGGCAGGAAGCCGATGGTAGGAGTGAAGAAGGTGCCCTGCTCGCACATAAGATCCATGGTCTTTGCATCAAGCTCGAAGCCGTGAATCATCTGCTCGCAGCCGCAACGGACGGAGTCATAAGCTGCGGAGAAGCTGTTGTAGGAGTGTGACCAAACAGGAATGCCAACCATTGCTGCCTCGTCGCAGACTGCCTTAATCTCCTCGTAGCAGTAGTGCTGATCGCGACCGGAGTCCCAGTGCCAAATGCCGCCACCGGTTGCCCAAATCTTGATTGCGTCTGGGTTCTCACGAAGGCGACGACGAACTGCCTTACGAAGATCCCAAGGACCGTCTACCTGATCGCCCCATGGGTGACCATTCTTGGAGATCTCCTGTGGGAGCTGGTGGCAGTCACCGTGACCAGCAACGCGGCAGAAACCAAGGCCGGTAGCGAAGATACGTGGTCCCTCCATGACGCCCATGTTAACGAGGTCACGAATTGCGATACCATTGCGGCCAATCTCGCAGACGGTGGTAAGACCGTGGGAGAGAGCGTCCCAGGACTGCTTGACTGCGCATGCCTGCTTCTGAGCAACGGACTCGATAACCCAGTCGTTATCGTTGTCGGTCAGGTTGCCGGAGAAGTGCAGGTGAGTGTCGATAAGACCTGGCATAATGGTGCGACCCTGGATGTCACGGACCTCATAGCCCTCTGGAACCTCAGTGCGAGGACCAGCATAAGCGATCTTCTTGTCGTCTACGAGGACAAGAGAATCCTCAACAGGAGCGGCGCCAGTGCCGTCAACGAGCTTTCCGCCTACAAAAGCAATCTTACTCATTTCTTTCCCCCTCTAGTAAATGATAACTACTATCTTTTTGCGCCCACCCTTTTTGGGCGCAAAAAAATCCAAACTAAAGAAACAAATAACGTGCTTAGTTCAACGTACCGATGAAACCTTTAGAGCTTGCAAGCAACTTATGCTGCTGCCTTCTCAGACTGACGACCAAAGATCATGAAGATGGCCATACCAATGACAATCCAAGAAATGGTGATGATCCACTCAACTGGCTTCAGAGCTGCAGGGCTGAAAGGAACAACCATCAGGCCGATGATGATACTACCAGCAAGAATTGCAGCCATGATACCTGCGATACCACCGTTGACCTTGTAAGGACGAGGCAGGTCTGGCTCGGTCTGACGCAGGCGCAGGCAGGCAACGCCAGCCATGGTGCATGCAAAGATGAAGCCGAGAGAAGCAACGTTGGTCAGAGGAACGAGCATGTTGCGACCAAGGAATGGACCAACAAGGGTCAGGCCAGCCATGAACATGTTTGCGGTCAGAGGTGCGCCGGACTTAGGGTCAAGCTTTGCGAATGCCTCTGGGAGCATCTTCTTACGACCAAGAGCAAGCATCAGACGAGTTGAAGCACCAAAGAAGGAGTTCATTGGGCCCAGAGGTCCAAGTGTTGCAATGATGAGCATTGCAATGTAGAAGAACAGGTTGATGCGCTCGAGAACTGCAAGTGCAGGAACGGAAGACTTAACAAACTCGTGCCAGTTAATCATAGTTCCGAATGCATAGATGCAGATGAGATAGAAGACACCAGATGCCATAAGTGCAAGTGCAGGAATGATACCAAACTTCTTCCAGTCAAGGTCAGAAGAAGCCTCTTCTGCCTGCTGTGGAATGGTGTCAAAGCCAGCGTAGAAGAATGGAGTCATAACAAGAACTGCAATGATGCCACCAAAGAAGGTGGTAGCCTTTGTTCCCTCACCACCTGCAACCTCAGTTGCCTGGGAGAAGATTGGGAGGCCGTTGCTTGGAGAACCGGTTGCAAAGGAGATAACCATTGCAAGGATCATACCAGTCAGCAGAGCCTTAGTCAGGAAGCTCGAAAGCTTAGCTGCTGCGCCAGCGCCCTTGAAGTTAAGGAAGATGACCAGGATAGCAAAGCAAAGAGCGATAACTGTTGGCCACAGGTAAACATCTGCACCAAGAATGGTGTAGAGCTTAACGGACCTCAGCCAAGAAAGAACAGGGAATGCACCAAAACGGTCGGTGAGAAGCGTGGAAATAGCAATTGCCTCCCAAGGACATAGTGGAGCGTTGCCCAGAAGAAGCATCCAGCCGGTAAAAAAGCCCATTGGGCGGCCGAATGTCCTATCGACGTACTCAATGATGCCACCAGAAATTGGAATAGCAGCAGTGAGCTCGCCAAAAACACATCCAATTGGTACAAGGAAAATTGCGCCAATTGCGAATGCGATCATCGCGGGGAATGGTCCTCCACCAAGAACCATCCAGTCGCCTACCAGGAGCACCCATCCGGTACCAATGATCGCACCAAATCCGATGGTAAAGAAGTTGAATAGACTCAACGACTTTTGCATCTCAGGTGCCTCGGCATTTTCTGCCATGTCCCACTCCTTCCCGTAATTACTCGGACGAAGAACTTGATGAGACTATGTTTGCACCCGAAGCCATTTGAAAAAAGAAGTAGCGCCCTCTGAGCGTCAGATAAACCCGTAAGCGTGAAAGCTACAACCGCGAGCGGTAGTTAAATCTTTTTACATCTTTACCAAAATCTAATAACAGTTATGCAATTTTCAAATAGTTAACGTACACAACTATGTATCAATCTTTAACCCAAATACTTTAAAAACTCTTCTGTAGTGCGCGACATCTCGCCTTTTACACGATGTGTAATAAAGACATTACGATGTACGGGAGTTTCTAGATGATGTACATCAATATCAAAATTTGTACCTTTTGTTGCCTCAAGTGGCAACAAACTTACACCAAGACCCGACTCTACCATGGACATAATGGTGAATGAATCCGATGATGCAAATGTCATACGTGCGTTTTTGAGCTGCTTCTGAAGCAGAGGAGCTGTCTCAATATCAACAATAAAGGGTTCTTCAATAAGACGCTTAACAGGAATTGTCTCAAGGTCCTTCTCGTAATGTCCCTTTTGAGAAACAACAATAACCTCATCATGATCAAATAAAGTTGAAGTAAATCCCTGCTCAGTTGCGCGAGTCATAGTAAAACTAATATCCACCTTACCCTTGCTAATAAGACGCAGGGCTTCTCCATACGTACACTCAATAACTTCAACTTTGATGTTTGGATGATCGGTCATGTACTTCTTCAAATGACCTGGCAGTGCTCGTGAAAGAAAGCTCGAAGGCGCTGCGATAACAAGATCGCCCATCTCAATGGCGCTGACGCGATTCACTTGATTGCTCAACTTGCTGTATGCCTGGCACACCTCTTCTGCAACAGGCAAAAGCGTCTTTCCCTCAGGAGTCAGACTTACATAGCCGCCATGTCTGTTAAACAAGCGGACATCCCATTCTTTTTCTAGACTTGCCACCATGCGACTAATAGACGACTGAGTGCATCCCAGCTCTTCTGCCGCCACCGTAAAGCTACTGTGATACGCCGCGGAAGTAAAAGCCTGGAATTTGTGCAGGTTGGTCTCCATACTTGGCCCCCATTCAAGTACGTGGCCTAATAATTCACCCTTAAAAATATCATCCTACCTGCAAATTGGTAAATACCGTTCAACGTAAAAAGACCCCGTGAACGGTTTTCACGAGGTCTTACCTTGCAATCTTTATGCAAAAAACTTTCTTAATTGATACTTCTCTTTAACAATTGAAGCACCAGGTTGCCTAGTTGCTATGCCTTCAGGTAGCGGCCCATAGCAATAGCAGAACCAAAGAGTCCCAGCAGCAGGCCAAGGAGCAGCAAAAGGCCGCTCATGCCCAGCATGACCGTTGTTGGAATAGCAAAGGTCAAGAAGGTCATGCTCTCTGCCATTACAGGAAGAAGCATGTGGGCTCCAACAACCAAAACAGCAATGGCGAGAAGAGCGCCGATAAGTGCCTCAAGCACACCTTCCATAAGGAATGGTCCGCGAATAAAGCCGTTAGATGCACCGACCAGACGCATGATTGCAATCTCACGACGGCGAGCATTAATAGCAAGGCGAATGGTGTTGTTAATAAAGACAAAGGCAACAAACACCAGAAGTCCAACAAGGCCGATAGCGCCGATACGAATGTATGCTGTTACGCTGAACAGACGCTCAACGGTCTCGCGACCATACTGAACATCACCAGATGGATTGCTCTTATTATCAGCAATTGCTGCAAAAGATGATGAAGAGGCAATGCGCTGGGCAACGTCTTGAACATCCTTAGGGTCCTTGAGCTTAATCACAAGAGATGCAGGAATAGGATTCTGACCATCAAGAGCAGAAACCGCATCGGAAGCATTGCGGTAGCTCATGGTAGTGCGATACTCCTCAAGAGCCTGATCTTTGCTCTTATAGGTTACGGACTCAACCGTATCCCAGCTCTGAACCTCTTGCTGGAAAGCAGTTACTGCAGACTGATCTGCATCATCAGAAAGAAATGCCTGGATAGTAACGCGATTCTCGACACTTCCTACCATGTTCTCGATAAGAGCGGAGCCAAGAATAAACAGGCCGATGATGAACAGCGACAAGAAGATGGTTACGATTGCACCAAGAGCGGTAGACCAGTTCCTTCTAAAGTGGCTTCCGGCCTCACGCAGAGAGTATCCAAAATTAGAGAGCCCCATAGTAGCCATAGCCTCCCTTCTCCTGGTCGCGGACAATGTGACCAGCCTCAAGTGCGATAACGCGCTTGCGCATAGAGTCAACCATCTCGCGATCGTGTGTTGCCATTACAACCGTAGTGCCCGCACGGTTAATGCGGTCAAGAAGCTTCATGATGCCCAAAGAAATTGCTGGGTCCAAGTTACCCGTAGGCTCGTCGCAGATAAGCAGTGGTGGGCGGTTAACCATTGCACGAGCAACGGAAACACGCTGCTGCTCACCGCCAGAAAGCTGATCTGGGTAAGCGTCCATCTTCTGTCCAAGACCTACCAGACGCAGAACCTCAGGAACCTGCACCTTAATAACAGAACGAGGCTTGCCAATGCACTCAAGTGCAAAAGAAACGTTCTCATAGACGGTCTTATCGGGCAGAAGCTTAAAGTCCTGGAAGACGGTACCAATCTGGCGACGCAGATACGGAACCTTGGAGTTACGCATACGCGTAAGATCCTGACCAGCAACAATAACCTGTCCGTGAGTTGCCTTCTGCTCGCGCGTAATAAGGCGCAAGAGAGATGACTTACCGGAACCAGAGTGTCCAACTACAAAGACAAACTCGCCTGGGTAGATATCAGCGCTGATGTTATCCAGTGCTGGGCGGTTTGGCTGTGATGGATACACAAGCGAGGCACCCTTAAAAGAGATGGTAGGAGTACCAGTGCGCTCAACCTGAGGTGCGTCTTGTGCAAGATCAGCAAAGAACTTTGCGCGATCAAGAGGCGCCTGCTCAGGGTTATTTTGCTGTTCAGCAGTTACCACGTGTACAGGCTCTACTCCTGAAGCAAATGGATCAGATACAGTTGTTACAGGTTCAGCAGCCTGGGCCACTGGCACATCAGCAGAAAAGTCCTGGGTTTCAACTTGATCAGCCACAACGTCTTGCTGGTCAAGCTGGTTCAGATCATCCTGAGAAATTACCCCAAAACGGTCATCAAACGAGGACTCCTGTTGCTCATCAGTGCGAAAATGATTAGCCACAGTTGCTCCTTTTCTTACTCCGAAGAGACAGATACAGAGTTTATTTTACCAAAAGTGCAGGTATGTTATACGTCACGCAGTTCATCCACAGAAAAACCGCCTCTTCTCTACTGAAGAGGCGGTTTAAAAATCGCGAGAAAAACGCTGTTGAGAGTTAGTTATACGTCACCTGCAAGGTAGCTCTACACCTGTTACGCAGTCTGCATCTTTGCACGTGTCTCATCAATGATGGCACGAACCTTGGCTGCATTAGCTGCAATCTCCTCTTTTGAACCCTTGGTAAGCAGGCTTCCCATGCCGCAGCAGTCAACGCCGCGCTCAAGCCACTCAGCAAGGTTATCAAGGTTAATGCCGCCAGAAGCCATCAAAGGCATCCAAGGAGTTGGGGTCTTAAAAAGATTGACCAGTTCAGGGCCGTAGACGTTAGAGATTGGGAAACACTTAATAAAGGCAGCGCCCATCTCAAGGCTGTGGTTTGCCTCAGTCATAGTAGTGCAGCCAGGTGCATAAGGAATCTGATACAGGTTGCACATACGAGCAACCTCGTCAGAGCCGCAGTTAGCAACAATGAACTGTGCGCCGGCCATAATAGCAAGACGAGCAGTTGTTGGCTCCATAACAGTACCTGCACCAACAATCATCTTGTCACCAAGACGCTCTCTAATTGCAGCAATAACCTCGCCTGCATTTGGCAGGGTGTAGCTGATCTCCATTGCATGAACGCCGCCTTCAGCAAGACCCTCAGCAATTTCAATACCACGCTCAACCGTTGGGACGCGAACAACTGCAAACGCACAGGTATCTACCAGTGCCTGAGAAACAGCAGCTTTCTGCATCTTCATATACAACATCTCCTTGTAAACGTATCTCGCACTACCCTCTTGAGCTGGCGAGAAACCCGTCATTTTTGATACTTAGTTATGAGCAATTCCGTAATGGTCAAGCATTGCATAGATCTTCTCGTCAACACCCTCTGCAACCTCGGTAACCGGGAAACGAGCAGGGCCAACGGGATATCCAGCAAGCTCAAGAGAGCGCTTAAGCGTCTGAGGTGTGCTTCCAAGGTGCAGGATGTCGCGGATTGGCTCAATCTCTGCCTGCAGGCGAGCTGCCTCTTCTGCATTTCCTGCCTCAAGAGCCTTCCAAAGGTCAACAACAACCTTGGTGATAAGGTTTGCGGTACCTGCAATAGTGCCCTGAGCTCCAAGGGCGTGAGCCTCAGAAATCTTTCCGTCAGATCCTACAAGCACATCAACGTCGTGACCAGCGGCAGCGTCCAGATAATCCTTGAGGTTAGCAATGTTGCCGGAGCTGTCCTTAATACCCTTGATGTTTTCAATGGTTACCAGCTGCTCAACAGCCTCTTTAGAGATGTTTTTGCCGGTTCCCTTAGGAATGTTGTACAGAAGGACAGGAATCTTGACGTTTGCGGCAACCGTCTTGAAGTACTCAACCAGCTGCTGGTCAGAAATGCCCAGGAAGTAAGGGTTAATGACAGAAAGTGCATCGGCGCCAATTGCCTCTGCTTCACGACTCATGTAGAGAGCCTCTTTTGTTGAGCATGCGCCGGTTCCTACGTAAACAGGAAGACGACCTGCGGTTTTCTCGATAATAAACTTGGAGAACTTGATCTTCTCGTCAGGGTTACAAACGTGGAACTCACCGTTAGAGCCAAACGTGAAGATGCCGTCTGCGCCCTCGGAGATGAGCTTTTCCAGAAGCTGCTCAGCTGCTTCATAGTTGATGGACTGCTCTTCATCGCGGTTAAACGGCGTGACCATAGGAACAATAACGCCCTTAAAAGTTGACATGCAAACTCCTCTATACGTATTGCGGTATTTATCTGGGGTTATTTGCCCTCGCGAATGGACGCGCCAAGAGCTCCACCGGGATGCCACTTAACGTACTGCTCTGGGTTAAGGCCGTACTCGTTTTGAAGCAGGATAGAGAGGCATTGGAGCTCCATGATCTCTGCCAGGATAGAAGCGCGTGGAGGCTTGTTCATGGAATCACCCTCCTGCTCAACGCCTGCAATGAGAGCAACCTCTGCCTCGTTTGCCAGCCAAGAGTTTGGATTGCCGGTCAGCGCAATAATGTGCACACCAACGTTCTTAAGGCAGGTAACGGTTGCCTTGAGCTCGCCCGTCTCACCGGAGTTAGAAATAGCAATAACAACGTCACCAGGACGAGTCTGACCAGCAGATCCGTGAACGCACTCGGTACCGTGGAGCTCATAGGTTGGAGTTCCGGTTGACGAGAAGAGCGATGCAGCATAACCAGAGACGTGACCTGGCTTACCAATACCGGTTACGTGCAGGCGGCCGCCCTTTGCCTCTGCGTCTAAAATAAGCTTTTTAGCTGCGGAGAGTGCGTCAAAATCAATGCTCTGTACGTACTGATGAAGCGACTTTCCCACAATGGAGAGAAACTCCTGAACCTGCTCTTTTTCAGTTGCCATTACAACTCCTTATCTGTCTATGAGGCAGCGCTCAAAGACACTTACTACATACTGAGCTAACGCGTCTCTTTGACCTTGTGCTGAGCCATAAGCCGCTCTATCTGCTCTTGAATTTGATCGAGGGTGTTGACCATAAAAGGACGGTTAATGTCTACAAATTCAAATCCGGAAGGATGGCTTACCCAAGCACCTTCAAGAAGCAGGCGGAGCGCCTTGCCCTGTCGGATGAGTTTGTAGCTTTTAATCTTGGTATAAGGAACGACAAGTGCTTTTCTCTTGTCGGATTTTGCAAAGATAAATACGTGTTTCTGACCAAAATCAATAACATGAATACCACTGGCAAAACGACTAAAACGCTTTCCCATGGCACGTGATGCAAACCACGTAATGGTGAGTCCTGCAATAACACCAACAAGACCCAAAATATTGCCACTTACATTGGCGTAAACCCAAAAGAAAAATGTCAGAGCAAGAGAGCCAAACGCCATGAGCAAGTACAGAATTCCCTGAACCATCAAACGAGTTCTGTCTTCAAGAACTTCTAGAACTAACTGATCTTCAGGAAGCTCTGGAGCAGGCTTTTTGTCAACGCTAAGGCCAAACATATCGCCAAGCACTGACTCAGTAACACTTTTATTGTTCTTCTCGTCTGCCATGTTTTTCCTTGTTGTGAAGCTTTTAAAAGGGCGCCCGCGGGCTTTCCACGAGCGCCCTAAGAAACCGTAGAGCTGAGTAGGTACTACAGAAATCTAGGCTTAGGCAAGACCAAAGAGTGAGCCGATGCCGTAGATGATAGAACCAACGATGTTGTAGTCAACGTTAGGGAAGGATGCCTCTGCAATTCCCAGCTGAGCAAATGCAGGATAGAGAATCAGAGGACCAGCGGTCAGGAAGATACCAACCAGGAAGGAGCCAAGAAGAGCACCGCGCCATCCACCGTAAGCGTAACCACAAACGCCACAAGTACCACCAGAGAAGAAGCAGATGCCTGCTGCAGGAATCATGATGGTTGGGCTGTGGAATGCAACCATAAGTGCCATTGCGACAAGGCCACCAAGGAAGGAGCCAATGAAGCCGATGATGACAGCATTTGGTGCAAATGGGAAGATTGCAGGACAGTCGACTGCAGGACGTGCATCTGGAATGAGCTTCTCGGAGATGCCGACAAATGCAGCGGTGATCTCAGCGATGAACTGACGGACGCCGTAAACAAGGACGGACATACCAGCAGCAAACTGAAGACCAGCAAGGAATGGCCAAATCCACCACATATCGTTACCAAAATAGCTGGTGAATGGCTTGTTGTTTGCAAGGGTGTCGCCAAAGTGACCGGTGACAAGGCATGCAATAGTAACAACGTAGAACAGAACAATCATGAAGAGAGCAACGGAGAAGACAAAGTCCTTGAAGAGCTTGAAGAACTCTGGGAGCTCCTTAGCTTCCTTCTCGCCCTCCTCCTCGTTCTTCTTAGCAAAGAGCTTTCCAACGTAACCGGAGAATGCATAACCGATGCAGTTGAAGTGGCCGATTGCGATGGAATCTCCACCAACAAGCTTGTTTACGAATGGCTGGCACAACGAAGGTAGCGCAGCACCGCAGAAGCCGAGGATGACACCACCAAGAACAATGGTGACCCACATTGGGAGACCAAGAGCAATGAAGACCAGTGCGAGTACGCAGGAGAAGTACAGGAAGTGCTGACCAGTCAAGAAGACGGACTTGAATGGGGTAATCTTGGCAAACACAAGGTTCATGATGAAGCCAAGGACCATTACAAGAGCAACCTCGGTACCGTAGGTGTTCAGTGCAAGAGCAGTTGCGACCTCAACCTGGGTTACAACGCCCTTAACAGCGAATGCACGACTAAACATGTCGCTGAAGATGTTGACCTGAGCGGACATAGCGCTAGAACCAATGTTGAAGATCATGAAGCCAATAATGGTCTTCACAGTTCCGGAGAAGACGTCCACAGCGGACTTCTTCTGCAGCAAGAGGCCGACAAGAGCAATAATGCCCATAATGACGGCGGTGTCTCTAAGCTGCATGAGAATTGCATTGAGCATGCGTAATCCCTTTCAGCAAATAAACCGACGAACCTACTCAGATAAGTTCTCTAAATCAAGTGACAAGTACCTCTTGTCAAAGGTTTGGCGAGAGCTTCTCGCCGAAGGCAACTCATGTTGCGTATGACGAGAAACTCCCGCCAAAAAGATACAAAGGGGAGCTTATGCGTTGTGCTCTGCGAGCCAAGCGGTGAGCTTTTCCTTCATCTCTGCCTTGTCGACAATGTTGGTAATACCAACTGCAGAAGGAACGCGATCGTCAGCGTTGAGCTCATCGGTGAGGTCAGACATGGTGATAACAAGATCGCCATTGAAACCAATCAGGGAATCCAGATTACCGTGCTCAGTCTCGATTGGAAGATCATTCTCTTTGATGACCTGGTCAATCTTGATCTTGAGCATCATGGAAGAACCCATGCCTGCACGGCAGCAAACCAGTGCGTGGAACTTCTTATCAGCCATTACAACCTACCTTCCTTTGTGTGGACAAGATCCACAACATCTTTTGGTGACTGAGCTTTTTCGAGCTGAGCAAAGAAATCAGGATCACTCAGCAATTCAACAAGAGACTGAAGGGCACTAAGGTGGCCTTCACTATCTTTTGCTGCAAGTGGGAAAAGAAACTTAACTGGATCGTTGTCTTTGCTGCCAAACTCAACGGAATCCTTAAGCACGGTAATGCCTACTGCAGGCTCAAGTGCGCCGGACTCAGGACGTGCGTGTGGAAGAGCAACATGCTCGGTAATAACAATATAAGGGCCAAGTTCGTTGACACCTTTAATGATGTCATCAACGTAGCCCTCAGTTACTTTTTTGTTATCGACGAGTGGTTGTGCAGATTTTCTAATTGCATCTTCCCAGTTAGAAGCTACAACATTGAGCTGCACCAGGTCTTCGGTAAGGAGATCACTTAACACAGCACCACCTTGCCTTTCTCTTAATGAGACACATTGGCCCAAAGCCGCCTCATGACAAGTCTTAATAACTTGATAATATGCCACGAAACGTTCTTAACTTCAATCATTTTTACTAAAACAGTAATCAAAGTTGTTCATATTTTTTCAGGGCATCTTTTGTCCATCTAACTATACAAATGTTCATGTTTTTATGAACGTAACTGAAGCGCCTTCTATTATCCCATGTAAAGTTTATATGTTAAATTTTTTATAATCTAAAACATTCATATATATTCATACTATTATTTTCTGAAATATCTTGATATCCTTCTTCTAATGTTCTATTTTATTGATGAATGAACATTCAAAGAAAAAATGTTGCTCATAAAGGGAGGGCATTTATGAAAAGGAGTAAGGCTTACGTAGATTCACGTCGCGAGGCAATTACTGAGCTGCTAGAAAAAGAGGGACAAGCAAGTGTTTTAGAGCTTGCTGATCACTTTGAGGTCTCTTCTTTGACTATCAGACGTGACCTGGACTTTCTTGAGAAGCGCGGCATCCTGACTCGTCAGTATGGCATTGCTACCCTGCTTAATCCTTATGGTCGTCCTTCTGGCTCAAGGCAGATTCGCTCTAACAAAGCAATTGCCCGCGAGGCCGCTCGCTACGTTGAGGATGGCGATTGCATCTTCATCAACACCAGCTCCGTTGCTCTTGGGATGCTTGAGTGGATTGATGCTCACGACGTAACTGTTGTTACAAACAACGGCAAGGCACTGTTGCTTGAGGACATCCACGATCTTTCTATCATCCTTACTGGTGGTGACATCCGTCCTCCACGCGCTTCCATGACTGGTGATACCGCTCTTGAGTGCATCCAGCACATTACTGCTGCTAAATGCTTCTTGGGCTGCACGGGTTTCTCGGGAGAATTTGGTCTTACTTCTGCAACATCCCCTGAGCCAGCAATTAACGCTCAGATGCTCAAGCGCTCTAGAAAGCACTATGTTGTTGCTGATTCTTCTAAGCTGGGCACTACTTCCAACTTCCAGTTTGGTTCTGCAGAGGATATTGACCTTCTGATTACTGATACAGGTGCAACTGACGAGCAGATCCAAGAGCTCAAAGCCGCAGGACTTAAGGATGTTGTCTGTGTCACTCCTTCTATTCTTCCTGCTAAGTAAGACTTGTGCTTTATTATTATTTAAGCGAACACAAAATGGCGGCCTTTTGCAGGCCGCCATTTCTTAGACACGAGAAATAGAAAGCAGTTCAAAACACACCTAAGTCGGATAATCTGTTAAAAAGACGTATACATGACG
>CAUORV010000016.1:0-14893 GCA_963507085.1 uncultured Atopobium sp. | reverse complement strand
TGTTCCAGCAGCATGGTCGCTTAGATATTGCTGGTAGGGCATTCTTTTATCGTGTACTTGCAACGGTTGTTGGCTTTGCAGTAGGTGTACTTCTTACAAAGAACCTGCTTGTTGGTGCAGCTCTTTCTTTTGTTGCTTCGTTGGTGGTTATGGTTGCACTTGTTGTTCCTCCCACTAAGAAGATGACATCCCTTAAGCCTACGTTTGACTTTACGCAAATTACAAAGCTGCTGGTTACTACTGCTCCTTTGTTTGCCGGCTCATTCTTGCTGACGTACGTTGTTGGTGCTCCTCGCTATGCGTTGGGCGGTCTGAGTAATCAGGAACTTCTTACCTTCTTTACCGCTCTTGCTATGCCCGCTATGGTTATCAATCTTTTAAGTAACTTTGTCTTTAAGCCGCTACTAACGCAGATGGCTGAGTATTGGAATAACCAGCAAGATAAGCAGTTTGTTGGATTGATTCTTAAAGGCTTTGCGGTAGTTGCCCTGGCAACAGCACTTTCTATGGCGCTGGCTTGGCCACTAGGCGCTCCAGTTCTTGGACTTCTCTATGGTCTTGATTTTGAACCGTATAAGCTGGAGCTTTTGATGTTGCTTTTTGGAGGCCTGCTCAATGCGCTCACGGTCATTTTGTACTACGCCGTAGTAACCATGCGTAAGCAGGTTGCCGTGTTTGTGAGCTACGCTGCAGGTGCAGGTTTTGCCGCGCTTACAGGAGGATGGTTTGTAGGCAACTTTGGCATTATGGGAGCATGTGTGCTCTATGATGTCTCGCTTGCAATTCTTGCTTTGGTATTTGGAATCTTCTGCTTCTTGGGATTTAAAGACCAAAAGAAAAAGTCCGATGCGTAATGTACCGACCCCCAAAAGTTAGACCAAAATCTAACGATTAGGAGGTCGGTATTTTTATGGCAAAACATAGTTTTGAATTCAAGAAGAAAGTTGTCTTAGAATATTTGGATGGCAAAGGTGGAATGCCATATCTTTCTAAAAAATATGGACTTGGTTCTGATTCACAGCTACGCAAATGGATTAATGCATACAATGCGTTCGGTGATGAAGGATTAATGCGTTCTCGTAAACAAACAAAATACTCTTTCGAAAAGAAGATTTCTGTTGTAGAACTATATCTATCAAGTGAAATTTCATATCAAGACTTGGCAATTCAAGAAGGTATAAACAATCCGAGTATGATTGCTAACTGGGTTAATCGCTTTCGTGCTGCCGGTCCTGACGCCTTGAAAACTCGCAGGAAAGGTCGAAAGAAAACATTGGATAAACCTCAGATAGATAGTGAAGTTCAAAAAGCAGAAGAAAGAATAGTTGATACCAGTGCAGAGCATATTAGAGAATTAGAAGATGAACTGCTTAAGTTAAGAATTGAGAATGCCTTTTTAAAAGAACTGAGGAGGCTGCGTTTAGAGGACGAGGCAAAAATGAGAGAAAGGCGCTCGTCATCAATAGCCTCCGAGGAGAGTTCAAACTAAAAGACCTTCTCTCTTATATAAGTATGCCTAAAGCAACATATATGTACTGGCAGAAAAGATTCGATAGAGAAAACCCTGACAAAGAAATCGATGAGAAGCTTCTTCAAATCAGAGAGACTCACAAGGATTATGGCTATCGTCGAATGGTTGGAGAATTACAAAATCAAGGCTACTGTGTAAATAAAAAGAAAGTACAACGTATAATGCAGAAGCTTGGTCTACAGGTTACTTCTTTCATTCGAAAAAGCCGTAAATACAGTTCATACAAAGGTAAAGTTGGAACGGTTGCTCCTAATCGCATAAGGAGACGATTTAATACATATATACCACATCAGAAGATTACAACAGATACTACAGAGTTTAAGTATTATGAGATTACTGCTAAAGGTCACATGACAATGCATAAGCTTTATCTGGATCCATTCATGGATATGTGTAATGGTGAAATTATAAGCTATGGAATTGACAGACACCCTTCAGCAAAAAATGTTATGGATGCCTTGGGACAGGCTATTGAAATAACATCCGATTGCAAATACAGAAGAACTTTCCATTCGGATCAAGGCTGGGCTTATCAAATGAAAGCATACTCTCATCGTCTTAAGGAAGAAAGAATCTTCCAAAGTATGTCTCGTAAGGGAAACTGTCATGATAATTCCGTTATGGAGAACTTCTTTGGATTGCTTAAACAAGAAATCTATTATGGCGTTATTTACTATAGCTACGATGAGCTAAAGTCAGAAATCGAACGATACATAAAGTATTACAACGAACAAAGAATTAAAGAAAAACTAGGATGGTTAAGTCCAGTGCAATACAGGCTTAGACTCTTGGCTGCATAAAAATAGCGTAGCAGCCATATAAACTGCTACGCTATAAAAGTCTAACTTTTGGGGGTCACATCATAAGCGGACTTTTTAAATAAAACACAGGTAGATGAGCATGCTGCCAGAGGATCGACGCGTCGTTTATGCGCGCGTACGCTGGTTAAGATCAGTTACAAAATCAAGATTTTTCTCGTCTCGTGCATCTTTGTCGCGTAGGGCAAGCTCGCTTGAAAGCTGTTCAACCTTAAAAGTAAGCTTAGAAATTGCACAGGACTGATGGAAAATCCTAATAAGCATCAGCACAATAACCAGCAGCAGGACAAAGTTTGCGGGACTCATGAAGCCAAAAAGCCCAGCAAAGAAATAGGCAAGCTGGGGGATAAGCGCAAACAAAACAAGGATTCCTGCAGAAACAACCCAATACACAGAGTCGGAGATGCGAATCTTTGATTTACGGACGCTATTGATGACAATGCCCATGGCAAAAAGAGCACCAATAAGCAGCAGAATTTTCAGAACTAAAGTCATGGTGCCACCTTATCTAAACCACTGGAAGAGCAAAAGCGAGAGGCACGTGCGAGCCATGTACATAATTGAGTTATAGAAGCTCAAGTAAGACTCACCACCTTGACGCTCACGCATCTCAGTTTCAATCTCGACAACCTTAGCTCCTCGACGCATTAGTAGCGAGATGGTGTCTGGCTCGGGGGAGAAATCAAAGGAGCGCGCATACGTTTCAATAAGACCACGATCGTACATACGCATGCCCGAGGTAGGGTCAGTAATGGTCTGACCAGTGCTTGTCTTAATAAGCCAAGAAATCAGCTTGGAGCCAATCTCTCGAGGAGAGTTTCCGCGAGCCTTGGTGACAAAGCGAGAAGCAATGACGATGTTTGCTCCCTCGTTTACCATTGCTTGAGCCATAGGAGCAATGTACTCAGGCCTGTGCTGGCCATCGGAGTCAAACTGCACCACAGCGTCATAACCATGTTCTTTGGCGTAGCGCATACCGGCCCTAAAGCCAGCAGAAAGGCCTCCGTTAACAGGCAAATTGAGGTAGTTAAATCCACGCTCTTTACAGATATCCAGCGTGCGGTCAGCGGAGCCGTCGTTGATTATGATGTAATCAACTTGAGGGGCTACCTGGCACAACTCTGTAATAGTTGAAGCAATGCAGGCTTCTTCGTTGTAAGCGGGAACGACTGCAAGAATTCTCACAAGCATCCTTTGAATTGCAAATTACACGTTAACTGCATGAATATCATAGCTCAAAAGCCTTATTAATCTTGACTCGTATATAGTAGATTACCTAAAGAAATCGAAAGGTGAACGCTATGGAGTTTCCAAAAGAGCTTAAAAACCCTATTCAGTCGGGCAATTTTACGTTTTATGACACCTCGATTGAAGGTGTAAAGGTTGTGGACGTAAAGCTGTACGGTGATGCGCGTGGTGGCTTTATGGAGACTTATCGTGAAGAAAACTTTGTTGCCGGCGGCATTGATGCTTCGTTTGTACAGGACAACCAGTCCTATTCCGTTCAGGGCGTGCTCCGCGGCCTTCACTTCCAGATTGAGCATCCACAGGCAAAGCTTGTGCGCGTAATCTCTGGCACTGTCTTTGACGTTGCTGTTGACCTGCGAGAGGGAAGTCCAACTTGGGGTCAGTGGGAAGGCGTTGTCCTGTCCGCTGAGAACCGCAGGCAGTTCTTTGTTCCTCGCGGCTTTGCCCACGGCTTTTTGGTCCTCTCTGAGACTGCGGAGTTCTGCTATAAGTGTGACGACATCTATCACCCAGGTGATGAGGGCGGCATCATGTGGAATGATCCAGAGCTTGGCATTGAGTGGCCAGCATTTCTTGGCGAGAAGACCTTAGATCCTGCAAAGGTTATTCTTTCCGACAAAGATAAGATTCATCCAGCACTTTCTTCGCTTAAGAAGTAACAAGCGCTGAAGGCAAGTTAGGTAGTATGAACGAACGTAATCGTCGTGAGCGGGAATCCACAGCTCACGAGCTAAATCGCATGAACGAGCCAGAGTGGACAGAGGAAGCTTCTGATAAAGAGCTCCCAACTCAGCCGCTTCCTCGTGCAACCCAGATGGAACTTCTCGCCCCAGCGGGAGGTCCAGCGCCATTTACCGCAGCTCTTGCTGGTGGCGCTGACGCTATTTACTGCGGCTTGGGCAACAACTTCAATGCTCGCCGTGGTGCGGACAACTTTGATGACGAGTCGTTTGCGCGTGCGTGCAGACAGGCTCATCTAGCTGGCGCTCGCGTGTACGTCACCGTTAACGTTGTTGTTAAGTGGGACGAGATGCAGCGCGTTTTGCGCTTGATTCGCCGCGCGTGGGTTCTTGGTGCTGATGCTTTTATCATCCAGGACTGGGGTCTTATGGCTCAGGTAAGAAAGACCTGGCCAGAGATTGAATGCCACGTATCAACGCAGGCAAACATCCACGATACGCGCGGTGTTGCTGCCTGTAAAAAGCTTGGCGTGGGTCGTGTTACGCTGTCCAGAGAGCTTACGAAAGAAGAAATTTCTACCATTTCCAAGCTTGGCGTTGAGCTGGAATGTTTTGGTCACGGAGCCCTGTGTTTCTGCTATTCGGGCATCTGTCACATGTCGTCTATGCGAGGAGATCGCTCTGCTAACCGTGGAGCCTGTGCTCAGCCGTGCCGCCTGCCTTATGAGCTGCTCAATTCTAAGCACGAAGTTGTCTCGATGGGTGGCATTGACAGGCTGCTCTGCCCTAAGGATTACTGCACTATTGATGACGTGCCCGACATGATTGAAGCGGGAGTTGGCTCGCTTAAGATTGAAGGCCGCATGAAGGCGCCTGAGTACGTGTACTCGGTGGTGTCTTCGTATCGTCAGGCAATTGACGCTGCCGAGAAGGGCGTGGACAACCAGGCTGATGTGGCACGTCGCCACCGCTTGCTTAAACGCTCGTTTAACCGTGGTCTGACTAACGCTTACCTGCATGGTACCGCTGGCAACGAGATGATGAGCTATGAGCGCTCCAACAACCGCGGTGAGATTGTTGGTGAGGTCACTGGAGGACGCCCACTTGAGGATGCACTTGAGCGCAAGAGTGGTCTGAATGGTGGCCGTGTTAAGCTGCGCCGCTACAAGCAGGCAGATGTTGACCTTATTGCACACGCGCCTATTGGCAAGAATGACTTGCTTGAAATTAGGCCGCTCGATGAGCCTGACAAGTTCCTGACCGCTCTTTGTCCTGTGGATGTTGAGCCTGGTCAGACAGTTACCGTTCGCACTTCTCGTGTTATGCAGACCGGATCTACGGTGCGCATCATTCGCTCCGAAGCTGCGCGTGTTGCAGCTGAGCAGATCTCTTCACTGGAATATCCTCGCAAACGAGCTGTTGACGTGGCTATTATTGCCCGCATTGGCCAGCCCTTTACTGTGGCCCTTACTACCGCAGACGGTGTGGCAAGCGCGTCTGCCGAGGGCTTTGTGGTGGAGGAGGCACGCACCAAGGCGGTAACCTCTGACGAGCTTATTGAGCACGTTGGCCGTATGGGAACCTCGCCGTTTGAGGCCGTAAGCTTTAACGTCCAGATGGACGATGCGTGCGGCATGAGCTTTAGTGCTGTCCACAAGGTCCGCGCCGCGGCATGTGAGCAGCTCGAGGCTGCGCTTTTGGAAGAATACCAGGACCGCGAGCATAAGATTGCTCCGCTTTCTCGTCTTGCCTATCAAAAGGAGCGAGAAGCCCAGGACAAAGAGAAGCTTTTTGCCTTTGATGAGGCTGCTGCAAAAACAAATGCGTCGCAGGCAGAGGTCTGTGTTTTAGTTGAGACTCCCGAGCAGGCTCGCGTTGCGCTCAAGGCGGGAGCGGATCGTCTGTACGCAACAGCCGATGCCCTCGCAGAGACTTCGTGGCCAGAGGATCTTCTCGCCAAGGTGACGCCATTGCTTGACGAGGTATGTCGCGAGATTGACCACAACCGTCTGGACCCATACGTTGCTGCAGGTAAGCCGGTTGCCGTGGGCAACATCTCCGAGCTGGCGCTGGCTGTTGAGCGCGGGGCCACTCCAGAGGTGCGCGAATGTATTCCTGTTCACAACGACTACGCTCTGCAGGCGCTGGCTGACATGGGAGCAGAAGGCGTTTGGCTCAACTCCGAGCTGACTCTCCAAGAGATTTGTCACCTGGCGAGAAACGCCTCGATTCCTGTGGGTTATATGGTCAGCGGCCGTATTCGCACCATGACAACTGAGCACTGTATTTTGATGTCTACGGGCAAGTGCATTCACGATTGTGATGCCTGCAAGCTGCGTCTTGAGGAACACACGCTCAGAGGCATTGACAACGATTACATGCCGGTCAGGACCGACAGACACGGTCGCTCTAAGATTTGGAGCCCTAAGCTCTTTGACGGCGTGCCAGAGGTGGCCGAGATGCTCTCTGCCGGTGTGAAGCGCTTTATGGTAGACGCAACGCTTCTGAGCACGGAGCAGACACAAGAGGCTACCTCTCGCGTAGCTGCTGCGATTGCGGCAACAGCGTCGGGTGCATCATTGCCTGCACGTCTGAAAGATGCGTCAGTTGGACATCTTTTCTCGCCAATTGGATAGGTAAGAAATAAGTTTGAAATTTTGGGTAGGATACCCTTGTTGTAAGTTATGAGCGCGGACGCGCTTTGAGTAGATTTGAGTAGGAGCAAACATGGCCATTAATCGTGACCTTTTGAATGCAACCCTTGATGTTATTCGTCAGAGCCTTCAGACCGATGGCGGCGACGTTGAGCTTATCGATGTAAGTGATGACGGCACCGTTACGCTTGAGATGACTGGCTCTTGCGCTGGATGCCCTATGTCTGCATACGACATGTCTGAGGGTATTGAGCGCATCCTGATTGAGCACGTTCCTGGTGTAAAGCGCGTTCAGCCTGCAATGCTGTAAGTTATCGCTCGGCGTCAAAAAGTGAACGTTTGGCGCTTATCGGCTGTGAGTATCATGCGCATAAACGTGTTTTTTATGCAGAGAAGTTGTGATGAACCATAATTGACCTGCACAATTGCAAAATTTATATATCACGCCCCTCACATTATTGTGTAGGGCGTGATATTTTATATAAATGGATAACTATTTTTTCTGACCATACATTTGTATGACGTAAGAAAGGTGGACGTTGTGGTTCTTTCTGATCGCGACATTAAAGCAGAGATTGCAGCTGGTCGTATCGTTATTGAGCCTTTATGCGAGAAAAACGTGCAGCCTGCATCGGTTGACGTATGTCTTGGCTCAAACTTTAGAATTTTCCGCAATTCTACACACACCTCAATTGATCCACTTGTAGCTCAAGAGGGTCTTACTGAGTCAATTGATGTTCCTGAGGGAGAAGTTTTTGTCCTTCATCCTGGTCAGTTTGCGCTTGGCACTACGCTTGAGCGCATTGCTATTCCTGACGATATCCTCGGCAAGCTTGAAGGTAAGTCCACCCTGGGACGCCTGGGCCTTATGATCCACTCAACCGCAGGCTATGTTGATCCAGGTTGGGACGGAGAGCTCACGCTGGAGCTTTCTAACGTTGCTAACCTTCCAATCATTTTGCACCCTGGCATGAGGATTGGTCAGCTTTCCTTTGAGCGCATGAGTTCTCCTGTTGAGCGTCCTTATGGCTGCGAGGATCTTGGTAGCCATTATCAGGGCCAGCGTGGTGCAACTCCTTCGCATGTTCTTTCAAAGTAGTTTTAGTAAGTAGGACGTATTGTGTGGCTTGATGCTTTTTATCATTCATTAAACCCAGTAGCGCTTTCACTGGGTCCGCTATCTATCAGGTGGTATGGTCTGGCATATCTCGTGGGCT
This sequence comes from uncultured Atopobium sp., assembly GCA_963507085.1. Classification (GTDB taxonomy): domain Bacteria; phylum Actinomycetota; class Coriobacteriia; order Coriobacteriales; family Atopobiaceae; genus Lancefieldella. Next base: position 6,745 of record CAUORV010000016.1, on the reverse strand, counting down.
TTGTGCTTGCTGGCGTAGTTATGTACAGAACTGCTCAGCGCTGGAAACTTAACGTTACCCTTGATGACGTGCTTAATTTGATGGTAGGCATCTCGTTTGGCGTTATTGTGGGCGCCCGTCTGTTCTACGTTATTTTCTACGGTGCAGGCTATTACGTAGCTCATCCACTTGATGCATTTGCCTTAAGCCAAGGTGGTATGAGTTTCCATGGAGGCCTTGTAGGCGCTGTTGTTGGCGGCTCTATTGTCTGTAAGGCATCGGGTCTTTCTATCCCTACCATCTGTGACCTGGGAGTTATTGGCGCACCACTTGGTCTTTTCTTTGGACGCTGCGCAAACTTCATTAACGGTGAGCTTTGGGGAAAGCCAACAGATCTGCCTTGGGGAGTTATGTTTGAGACGGGAGGAGCGGTCTATCGTCACCCTTCTCAGCTCTACGAAGCACTTCTCGAGGGTCTTGTGATGTTTGTCATTTTGTACGTCCTTTCTAGGAAGTATCCTCCTCGTCCACAAGGAACGTTCATTGGAACGTTTTTGATGCTCTATGGCATTTTTAGGTTTGTCGTGGAATTTGTCCGTGTTCCTGACGAGCAGCTTGGCTATCTCTTTGGCAGCTTTATTACCATGGGACAGTTACTCAGTCTGCCTTTAGTTGTACTTGGAATAGTGGTGCTTGTTATGGCAAGAAGGCTAAACTCACCACAAGTTGGAAGGAATTAGAAGCATGTTTAAAAAGGCGCTCAATAGCCTTTTCTCCATACTTTTAGTGCTTGCGCTCTTACCAGCTCCTGCATTCGCAGAAGCAGCGGGGGAGTTGACTACTACTGTTACTGCAACCTCCTCAACGGAGACTGCTCTTGCTGCTAATGACAGCGCTTCTGGTACCGAAGCTGTTTCTGGTACCGTAGCCGCCACTTCTAGCGCAGTCACAACCTCTGAAGAGACAGGTCCTGGCGTTGCTGCAACCGCTAATGAGACTGACTATCCACACAAAACACTGGACCAGGCAGTAGAAACACTGACCAATTCCTTCTATAAGCCAAAACCTCGTTATGGTGTAGACACTAACCTCAACACTATGGTTGCAGAAGAGCTGCGCCGTATTGGTGCTGGAGAGGTTAACGTTAGAGTGACCTCTGTTCAGATGTCTTCAACAGCTTCATATGCTCATGCAGGTATTTCTACTGATTTTGCAACTAATGGTTCTATTGAGTACTTCTGGATGGATGCCGCTGGCTTTACTAATCAGAGAAGCACTCTTATTCTTCGTCAGGCAAAAGTTACCTTTGAACTTTCCAAGGATGGAAAGACCGTTCAATATACCTGCAATGTTTTAATCCCTTGGGATGAGGCAAAATCTCAGGCACAGCTTGCTGACGTATCTCAAAACCTTGCGCCATCATATGCTGCAGGACAAAATGAGTCTTCGGTAACTTCAGACTTTACCCTTCCACATAAGCTTGTTTCTGCTGATGGAAGCCAGCTTTCTTGGTCTAAGGTTACTTGGACTAGCTCAGATACTTCTGCTGTTCGTATTGATGGTTATGGTACTGAGCCTTATAAGGCAACAGTTACCCGCGGCATTCGTGACAAGCAGGTAACGCTGACTGCAAACGTTTCTTTGAGCAGCTCAGACGCTCCTCAGACAAGCTATCAGAAAACTTTTACCATAACGGTTCCAGGTGACTCTTCGGCTATTGCCGATGCTCAGAATAATCTGTTAAGACGCATTAACAGGCGTTTCTCGGCATCCAGCATTAAAGATGTGTATACCAATCACTCCATTAATGCTCAGTCAGTCACAGACGATCTTCAGATGCCTACGCCAAAGAACTTTGGTTTGGATGGTAAGCGCTATCAGTTTACCTACACGTCCTCCAATGACGCCATTAGGTTTAATGGTTATCGAGCAACGGTGTATCAGCCTCTGCCTTCTGCGTCTGCGCAGCAGGTAGACATCACTCTGACTGTTACTGATAAAGAAAATCCCGAGGTATCTGTTTCCAAGACACTTACGGTTACGGTAAGCCCACTTAAACAGGCTGACATTGATGCAGAGCTTGCTTTGATGAATGAGTCTAAGGCTCATTTCTGGGACGCTCTTGCCACTCCTTCTGGCCAGCAGAATAAGCAGGATAGCGTTTCTGAGTCTCTGGCCACGCCAAACAAATTCTATCGTGCTGCTGACGGTTCTTTGACCTGGTCGTATGACGTAAACAATACCGATAAGACCGCAAGTGGCATTGTGCCTTCCGAGTTCCCAACGTATGACCCCATGGGTCCTGCTGATCAGGCGCGCACCTACAGCTCTTCTCAGCCAACAATCATCCAGAACGAGAATCTTGTTCTCGCACAGACTCCTGAGTACAACACGTCTGTTACGGTTTCTGCGCTTCTTTCAAGTGCACGTTATTCTCGCTATGCAAGCTTGTATCCAGACAATGAGCAGTTCCAGGCCCTTACTAATCAGAAGGTTTCTGCCACCTTTACCGTGGCGGGCGAGAAGGGCGCTCGATCTGCAGAGGAAGATCCAGACCCAAGTCAGCTTGTTTCCGTCACCCTTTCTGTAGTGGGCCTTGATAAAGACGGCAAGCCTCAGCACTGGGCTCCTACACAGACTATTGAGGTTCGTAAGGGTACAACTGCTGATAAAGTAACGTACGATTACCTGAAGAATAATGGCCTTATCTACGATGCGGCGGGCGGTTATCTATCTTCTATTACGTCTCCTGCACAGGGTTTGACACTTGCAACAGCTCAGGTCAATGGTGCCTATAAGTGGTGGCAGTTCTTTGTGAACGGCCAGCTTTCGGACAAGATGGCAAATAATGTTACCTTGGACGAGAACACAACTATTACCTGGACATATGGTGGACAGGATAGCTCCATTCCAACTCCTCAAAAAGAGTTGGTTATCAATCCATTTGCTGAGCACCCTAACTACGATGCATCTTGGAGCGGTTTTGGTAGCGGAAACGGTTCCACTACTACGCAGAGCACCCCAATTAACTCTGCAGCCTTGCGCTGGAGTGTTACTGAGGGAACTCAGAATACACCTGGATTTATTTCTGATCAGGTCATTGTTAAAGACACTGTCTATTACGTAAGCGGTTCTACTCTCAAAGCAGTAGACGCTGCAACAGGTAATCTTATTGCCGAGGCACAGATTGGCTCCAAGGTCTCGTACTTTGCACGTCCTCTGTACGTTAATGGCATGATTGTTGTTGCTACCGATGATGGCTGTCTTACTGCTTTCTCGGCAACAACTATGGAGTGCATCTGGAAGACAGAACCGCTGGATACTACTAATACGCTGCAATCTGTTTCTAGCCTGACGGTTAATAACGGCACCATCTTGGCTGAGTTTACCAAGATGAGTGGATTTGACGCAGCTGGCGGCTACATGGTTGCTGTTGACGCTACTACTGGTGCGCTTCGCTGGAAGCAGAACGCACAACCTGCAAATACACCTGGTGCCACCTCTGGTCAGGCTTCGGGCTATTACTGGTCTGGTGCTGCTGCTTCTGGCTCTGACTTTATGATTGGTGACGAGTCCTCTTCAGTCAGGCTCATTAGTGGTACAACTGGCGCTATTGAAGCTGAGCTTAACCTTGGATCGCCAATTCGCGCAGGTATTGTTCCTGTCTCCGTTGATCAAAACGGTAACGGAACCTACCTTGCGGTAACCAGAAATGACGGCACACTGCATCTGATTAGAAGAAATGGTTCTTCTCTTGTTGAGGAGAAGCAGGTTAAATTTGCAGCAGAGTCTACCTCTACGCCAACAATCAGCGGCTCTAACGTCTTTGTTAATGGCGTTGATGCTGAGGGCTACGGAACAATTTCCGTCATTTCTCTGGACACCTTTACGGTGACTGACCAGGCTCGCGCTGGAAAGGGTAAGTCTCAGAGCACGCCTCTTGTTTCTGTTCAGCAAAACGGTACCTATGCGTACTTCACCGTAAACGGTCTACCTGGCGGTGTATGGGTCTACAAGCTGGGCTCTGGCCGAGCAGCTCAGATTTACACTCCTGATAAAGACCATCAGAACTACACCACGTCGTCGGTTATTGCAGACTTTGAGGGCAACCTTTACTACACCAACGACTCTGGCACGCTCTTCTCGCTTATTAATCAGAAACCTTCTGGCGAGAATACCCAGCCATCTGGAGATATTTTCAGCAGGACAGACACAATGTCTACGAATGTACCTGCTCAAGATCCTTCATCTCCAGCTGCGCATGAAACTTCCTCGACCACCTCTACGAGTGCAGGTGAGGAGGTTACAAAGGCTCCATCTGAGAACAAGACTGCAGATAATAACTCTGACGAGAAACACCTTCCGCCAACTGAATACTCAAACAAGCAGGCCGCTGCTCCACAGCAGGTGTCCTCTGCGCCTACTATCCCGCTTTTGAGCGTCTTTGGTTTCTTTGCTTCTGCAGCAGTCCTTGCAGTGTTCGTAGCGTTGCTTAAGAAAGAAACCGCTGCAATTCACCATGTTTCCAATGGCCGAAGCCAGGTGAGATAGTGGTTAAGCTCACAAGAGAATCCAAAAGGATTCTCTATTTGGCAGCGTCAATAGTGTCTCTTCTGTTCATGCTTTTCTTTGCATGGACGCTTGTGCAGTATTTCTTTGCGCCTGCTTCAAGCACTTCTGCTCAGGAAGCGCCTGCTGCGCAGGGTCAGACAGTAGCAGGTGCTTCTGGCACTCAAACAGACTCTCAGACGGCACAGACGCAAGGTGGCTCTGGTTCAGGTTCTCAATCAACCTCCGATTCGTCTAAAACACAAGATTCCTCTAGTCAGAAAACGTCGGAGCCTTCTAACTCTGGTAACTCAACAAACGCAGTAGCTGCTCCTCGTAAAGAGAATGGCACGCTTTCTGTAAGTGTTACGGTTGATGGATCAGCTGCAAAGGGACCTTCGTTTACTGTGACTCTTCAGGTGCAAGAGGGTACTTCTGTTTATGATGCGTTGCTTGCAAGTGGCGCCGGGGTAAATGCCCGTAGTACATCGTTTGGTATGTACGTTGCAGCGATTAATGGACTTGCAGAGCGCGACCATGGTCCGCAGAGCGGCTGGGTGTACTCCGTTAACGGTGTCCAGCCTAACTACACGTCAGACGCATATGTTCTGCACGACGGCGATTCGGTTGTTTGGACATACGTTAACGCGGTGAACTAATGAATCCGGCACGCACAAGTTTTTCTCGTCTGCATCCACTTGCTACGATTGTGCTGTTTGGGTGCGAGGTTGTGCTTGCTGCTTTTTCCTTTCAGCCTCTTTGCGCGCTGATTGCTTTTGTCGGTGCCGAGCTGTGCATAGTTCAGCTATTTGACAGTAAGCATGCTGTTAGACAACTTGTTTGGTATGTCCCCATTATTGTATTGATGACAGTTATCAATCCGTTTTTTTCGGCATCTGGGTCTACTGTTTTGTATTCTTTTGGACACACACAACTGTACGCAGAGAGTTTTGTGTACGGAGCTACTTCGGGCCTGGTACTTGTAAGCACGTTGAGCTGGCTTGAGTGCCTGTTTGTGGTGGTGTCTCCGCTCGAGTTGTTACAGCGCTCAAGCGTGCGTTTTCCAGGGCTGCAACTGGTCTTGAGCCTTTCTGTGCAGCTTATGCCACAGCTGCTTTCTGATCTTACCGTGGCGCAACAAATTCAGTCGGCAAACACCGCAGCTAGGGCGTGTAATTCTGCGACGCAGCTGCCTCGGCAAAGCTGCATTCCAGGTCAACGCCGTTTTTTGAGCGCGAGAAAAGCTATTGGGCAGACAGTCAGTACAATCAACGCAGTGTGTATGAGTGCGCTTGAGAAGTCGATAGGTACGTTTCAGTCCATTGTGTCTCGAGGCTGGGGAATGGCAGTACGCAGAAGTAGATGGAATACCCAAGTGCTTGACGCCTACGACACCATTGCGCTGTTGTCATTTGCTTTCTTAGGCGCTGTAGCAGCAACTTCTTTGTATATGCTTGTCCAGGCTTGGCAGTTTTACCCCACTATGCCAGCGTTTCAACTGAGTTTTTGGTATTTGGGAGTAGCTCTATTTGCCGTTTTACCAGTAGTTTTTGTGCGTCTTGATACTGTCTTATGGGAGCAGTCTATATGAGCGAGTATCTTTCCTACCAGCAGAATTTATCTACTTCTTCGACTAGGGAAGAAGTAATTCTTGCTATTCAGAATCTCTCGTTTGCCTATGCTCTAGCTCCAAACAGCAAGGTCATAGAGGATTTTTCCTGCAAAGTTTATGCAGGTCAGATTAGCCTTTTGCTTGGACCAACTGGGTCAGGCAAGTCAACTATCTTGAGCCTCATTAAGCCCGAGATTGCGCCTCAAGGCAAACAAGACGGTTCAATTATCGTTTGTGGACAAGAGGTTTCTGCAATGACGCAGGCACAGTCTGTGGATACCATTGCTTTTGTGCCACAAACTGCCTCGCGCGCACTTGTGTGCGAGACACCTCTTAAAGAACTTGCTTTTGGCCTGGAAAATCGAGGTGTTTCTGAGAAAGAGATGCGCCGCCGTATTTTTGAGACGGTCAGCTTCTTTGGCATGGAATCGCTCTTGCATAAACGCTGCAACGAGCTTTCCGGGGGAGAACAGCAGCTAGTGGCCCTTGCTGCAGCGCTTGTCATGCGCCCAAAGCTGCTTTTGCTGGATGAGCCAACCTCGCAGCTGGACCCGTTTGCGCAGAAGAGTTTCACCGCGCTCCTGGAGCGAGTGGCGCGCGAGCTCA
>CAUORV010000015.1:0-14912 GCA_963507085.1 uncultured Atopobium sp. | reverse complement strand
ACTTCTCCGCTAAAGCAGTCGTTTAAGATAGCGTCATAGCGCTTATTATCAGAGGTAGCTAGGCTCTTTATATACTCAACGCCATCAGCTATTTGCACCTGGAGCCTACCATTGCTCTCTCTAATAGCCTCATCCACAAAGAAGTGCCTATGAGCTAGAGCTGCAATTTTGGGATCAATCTCCAGTGCATCGCAAGAAACCTCTGGATGATGAGCTACTAAATAACGAGGATACGAGCAGCCGCCGGCACCCAGCATCAAAACTGAGTGCACGGGGCAAGCAGCTTCAAAAAGCAAGTCATACAGCTCAAGGTAAGGAAATACCAGCTGATTCTTTCTAGCATCTGTGTACGTTGCACTCTCATAAGCACCACCTTGCCACAGCACACGTATTTCTCCACCCTCACCATCTGAGATAGGAAATACCAACGCAGGGCCATTCAGTGCCTGAGATTCAACGTAAATACCTGCACAAGTTAGGAGCTCCATATCATGAGCAGTAAGCTGTTTTTCTGACATGGAGCTCCTTTAGGTGATGTGTTGTATGCGATATGTCTAAGTATAGCTAGTACACAGAGCTTCTCGCCAGGTACTATCTCAGCTCAAACGAATCGGCATCGGTGATGCAGACGCAGGTGTCATAGAACGCCTTGAGAGCCTGGTAGCCCAGAAGTGTGTCTTTGGTGCCCGCGGTCTCGTAGACAGAATGCATAGCAAGCTGTGGCAGACCCACGTCAACGGCGTGCATGCTTGCCTGAATGTTGGAGAGATTGCCCAGAGTAGATCCTCCTGGCATGTCGCTTCTGTTAGCAAAGACCTGGTAAGGAACGTTTTGCTGCTTCCAAATAGCCTCGACAATGGCACGGCTGAACGCATCGGTGCAGTACGACTGACGTGCTGCTTCCTTGATAACCATGCCGCCATTGAGGTAAGGCTTGTTGGCCGCATCGTGCTTCTCGGGATAATTGGGGTGCACGGCATGCGCGTTGTCGCAGCTTACCAGCAAAGATGCCGAGAGCGCGCGGTAGTAATCTTCCTGCGTAAAGCCAAGCGTGGCGTTTACGCGCTGCAGCGTGTCTTTAAGGAATGTAGACTTAGCGCCCTGCTTGGTGTTTGAGCCAACTTCCTCGTTGTCAAAGCAGGTGTATACAGAGATGTCCTGCTCATTTGAAGAAGCGAGGAAGGCCTTAAGTGCCACAAAGGCGCACTGCAGGTCATCAAGGTGACCAGCGGAAACAAACTCCTTCTTAGCGCCCCAAATTCGGCCGCCCGTGTGATCAACTAAGAACAAATCGCGAGAAAGAATGTCCTCTTGAGACACACCTGCTGCGTCAGCTACCAGGGCGTTAAAAGCACCAGGGTTGAGCTCTCCAGCGCTGAAGAGTGGCATCAGATCTTTAGCGCGGTTGAACTCTGGCGAGAGACCATTTTTGTGCTCAAGATGAATAGCCAAGCTTGGAATCATGACAACGTCGTCTTCGATGTTGACCAGCCTGGACTCTACCTTGTTTCCTACTTTGACCAGTACACGACCGGCAATGCCCAAAGGACGATCAAACCAGGTGTGGTCAAGCATGCCGCCATATGCCTCAGTGTTCAGGCGAAGTGAGTTGCCCTCACCAGTTAGCTCTGGCTGAGCTTTTACCTTGTAGGTTGGAGAATCGCCGTGGGCAACGGCAAGCTGGAAGTGATAAGGAGCATCAGCGGGTGCGGTTTGGGCATCGCGGTAATTCTCGCCAACTTTCCAGGCAACAATTGAAGAATTGTTGCGCGTGGTAAAGTAAGAGCCGCCTGGCTGAACATCCCAAGAAGAACCCTCGGAGAGATAGATAAAACCATTCTCTAGCAGGTACTCTTTGATGGTTTGTGTGGTATGAAACATGGAAGGGCTCTGCTTAATAAAAGCAAGAAGCTCCTCAGAAAGAGCAAGTGACTCGTTTAAATCAGACATGCGTAAAACCTTTCATAGAACTGTGTTGCACTCAACAGCCTAGCACGCATTTTTAGTGAGGCGCGCACTTTCTAGAAAATGACGCAAAGAATACGCGCTTCAGGGTAGATACTTATATGTTGAACTAATTCTCACCCACCAAAGCGAGAGTGTATGGATATCAATCAAGCTATTGAGCACGCAAATGCGTTTGTCATACCTGGACTTCTTGTTGATGATCAGTCCATCATCGGCGAGGTCAACAAAAACTGTGACGCTATTAAAACGCTGCTTGATGCCTGGAAGGAAGCTCCTCTGGGCCAAGAGCCTGTAGAGTTTTCTGTCATTCAGCAGCTTGCTGATAGAACGCGCTCGCTCTGCGATACCTACGGCGTGGAGAGGCTCAGAAACCATCGAGGCGTTGGCCTTTCTCGCGGTCTTTCAAACGACGATCTTGCGGCTGCCGTTGCAAAGATGCAGCGTCGTCGTCCTAAGGCTGTCTTTAAAACCGCTGGCCCCCTTCTTAACGACTTGCAAATTGCCTATGTCGAGAAGAGCGTTTCTGGCACGGTGCTGGGTATTGATATTGAAACCACCTCGCGCTTCCCTGAGCTGGGCTACATTGTTAACGTGGGCTTTGAGTTCTGGAATCTTGGTCGCAATACCGTTGCCGTAGAGCCTCACACTGCCTACTTTGGCATCCCAGAGATGTACAAAGAAAAAGGCGTCCCTCTTGCCGATATTCACCAGATTACCTGGAAAGATGTTGAGGGTAAGAAATCATTTAGAGACGATAAAAAAGCCCAAGAAGCCCTGCTGGCAACTATGAAAAAGATTCCTTTTATGGCTCATAACGCTGCCTTTGAGGATTCTTGGTTCATGTTCAACATTGACGGTTACGCGGAGGCCAGAAAAGCAGGCAAGATTATTATCATTGATTCCCGTGACATCTGCCGTCGCTTGGACCCAGAAATTAGATCCCTTCCCCGTGAGTCTTCCCCTGCTGCGCTTGAGAACTGGGCTCGTCGTAGGCATACGCTTGCAGCAGACGAGAAGGAACGCCACTTAGGTCTTGAAGACGTAGACCTGATGATTCGCACCGTTCAAGCAGAGTTTGCAGACCACAATATGTTTGAAGACTAGGCAACGTTGTCGGTCACCTGTGTACAAGCGTTATACTAAAGAATACATAAACTAGATTTTCTCGCTAGAAAATAACTGCCAAGGAGGAGTTTTGTCAGAGAAGCAGGTAAGAGTACGTTTTGCGCCATCCCCAACAGGCAAGCTGCATATCGGAGGTGCGCGTACTGCTATCTATAACTGGGCTTTTGCTCGTGCAAATGGTGGCAAGTTTATTCTTCGTATTGATGACACAGATCCTACGCGCTCAACTGAAGAGAACACTCAGATTATTCTGCGCGCTATGAAGTGGCTTGGTCTTGATTGGGACGAGGGTCCCGATAAGGGCGGCGATTGTGGTCCTTACAGCCAAACCGAGCGCCTTGACCTGTATCGTGAGGCAGCAAATAAACTGCTGGCAGAGGGCAAGGCATACCCTTGCTTCTGCACGCCAGAAAAGCTTGCTGAAGACAAGAAGGCCGCTGAGGAGCGCCACGACCCCTTCCAGGGCTATCAGCGTACCTGCAGAAACATTGACCCTGCAGAGGCACAGCGCCGTATTGATGCTGGTGAGCCTTATACCATCCGCATCAAGGTTCCTCTGGACCGCGGCGACGTTATTGTCCACGACGCTGTTCACGGTGACGTAACCTTTAACGCTCGCGAGCTTGATGACTTTATCATCTTCCGCTCCGATGGCACCCCAACCTACAACTTTGCTACCGTTGTTGATGACGCTGGCATGGGCATCACCCACATTATTCGTGGCGATGACCACCTGTCCAACACTCCTCGCCAGATTATGGTGTACGAGGCTCTGGGCGCACCTGTCCCAACCTTCGCTCACATCTCCATGATTTTGGGTCCTGACGGCAAGAAACTCTCCAAGCGCCATGGTGCAACCTCTGTTGAGGAGTATCGTGACCAGGGCTATCTTGCAGATGCCTTTGTCAACTACCTAGCTCTTCTCGGCTGGTCGCTTGATGGCGAGACAACCATTGTTCCTCGTGACGTTTTGGCGTCTCAGTTCTCTTTGGATCACGTTTCTAAGAACCCTGCTAAGTCCGATCCAGAGCGTTTGAACTGGATTAATGCAACCTATCTTGCCAATATGGACAACCAAACCTTTGCAAAGACGGTTCTAATTCCAGAGCTTGTGAGCGCTGGTCTTGAGCCTGTTCAGGGCAATGCAACTGATGCAGAAGAGATTTACGCAACTCGTCCAGGCTGGTATGACCTGCTCTCCGAGATTCTTCGTCCTCGTACCACCGTAAGCCCAGACGTCATTGAGAAGTCCCGCTTCTTGTATGAGGGTGCAAACGTCACCTTTGATCAGAAGAGTGTTGAGAAGGGTCTTACCAAAGATGCTGCTCAGAGTACAACCGTTCTTACTGCTGCAAAGAACGCTCTTGAGAGCGTTTCTGAGGATGAGTGGAAAGCCGCGACAATTGACGCTGCCCTTGAGGTGCTCCCGGAGCAGCTTGACCTTAAGAAGCGCGTTGTCTTCCAGTCCATTCGTGTTGCTGAGTGCGGCAACATGGTCTCCCCTCCTCTTGGAGAGTCTATGGAGCTTCTTGGTCGTGAGGTTTGCCTTGCTCGCCTTGACCGCGCTCTGGAGCTTTGCAAATAACGCGTGAATGCGTGCCTGCCGCGTATTCTTCCAAGCGTAAGTGGGTATCAAAAGTAAAACCACACAAGAGCTGTAAAACAGATGGTTTTGCAGCTCTTTTATCGTTACCGTTTGTTTAGTTTTGGAGTAGCTATGATTTCTATGTCTGCGTTTGAGGTCCTAGGCCCCATTATGGTGGGTCCTTCTTCCTCGCACACAGCAGGAGCCTTGCGCATTGCCCTGGTTGCACGCTCGCTTGCACCAAAGCAGCTGGAGCGCGTTGAGTTTTGGCTCTACAACTCCTTCTCTCATACCCACCTTGGCCACGGCACCGATTACGCTCTGATTGCAGGCATCTTGGGCCTTGCTCCAGACGATACGCGCGTCCGTGAAGCGCTCACATTGGCAGAAGAAGCACGCCTCAACTACAAAGTTATTGAAAAAGGCGACGACGAGACTCTCCATCCAAACACCGTAGAAATTCACCTCTACGGCGCAGATAACGTCCACGTTTCCGTTATGGGCGAGTCTGTTGGTGGCGGCCGTATTCGCATCTCTGGCGTCAACGGCGTACGCATTCGCATGTCTGGCGATATGCCTACCATTTTTGTTTCACATCGCGATAAACCCGGTGTTCTTGCAGCTCTCACTACTATTTTGGCTACGCAAAACATCAATGTTGCAACTATGCGCACCTTCCGCTCGGAGCGCGGTGGCTTTGCACACACCGTCTTTGAGATTGACGAGCCCATTGAGCAGAAAGTCCTGGATCTCTTCCAGCTGGCACCTCACGTTTCATATGCCGCTCAGGTTTCCATTCCAGGAGCTGCCCCTCAGGTCACAAACGACGTGCTTTCCGGAGCGTTTGACAACGGCGCAGATCTTCTCGCCAGGTGCTCTAAGACGGGAGCCTCTATTGGCCAGATTATGCGTCAGCGCGAGAAGGACCTGCGACCAGATGCCGACGTAGACGCCGAGATGGCACACGTTCTTGAGATTATGCGCGACGAGGTTCACGACACTATCAAGACGCCTCGTCAGTCCATTGGAGGCCTGCTCAACGGCCAGGCTAAAACCGTAGCGAACACCCCATCTGCAATCTCCAGCGCACCTATGGGCACCACGCAGACACGAGCTGTTGCCTACGCTATGGCCGTACTTGAGCGCTCGGCAACCATGGGCGTTATTGTTGCCGCTCCTACTGCAGGAGCTTCTGGCGTTGTACCAGGATCGCTTATCTCGGTAGCAGAAGAGATTGGTGCTACCGACGAGCAGGTTATCTCTGCGCTTTGGAATGCAAGTGCTATTGGAGCTATCCTAACCACCAACGCGAGTGTTTCGGGTGCTGAGGGTGGCTGTCAGGCAGAGGTCGGCTCCGCTGCTGCCATGAGCGCATCTGCTCTGACCGAGCTTCTAGGTGGCACTCCTCAGCAGTGCTTGGACGCAGCTTCTATTGCTATCTCTAACCTTCTGGGACTGGTCTGTGACCCTGTCAGAGGACTGGTTGAGTACCCTTGCCAGGATAGAAACGCTATTGGTGTAGCTGCTGCCGTAAGCTCTTCTCAGCTTGCTTTAGCCGGTGTTGGAAACCCTATTCCGTTTGATGAGGTTGCTCACGCTATGGCAGAAGTTGGCGCCGCACTCCCCGTTTCTCTCAGAGAAACGGCTAAAGGTGGTCTTGCCGCTACTCCAAGCGCTCCTACTGCTTGCGCAAGCTGTACCGGTTGTGCCCCTCTTGACCAGGCACTTATTGATGCAGAACGTATGCTTAGCGCAAATACTAGAGACGTTCCTTGCGCTTAGAGATGCGTTTTGTATAATATTTTTTGCTGCAAACAGAATTTCTTGAAATTATTGCTTGCATCTCTGACGAGTCTCCTTTATAGTTATTTCTCGCGCTGATGCGCACGGATGACATCTTGGGATATCGTCTAGTGGTAGGACAGCGGATTCTGGTTCCGTCAACGGGAGTTCGACTCTCTCTATCCCAGCCATGTCCTCCCAGTCATACATGGCCCGTTCGTCTAGCGGTTCAGGACGCCGCCCTCTCAAGGCGGAGATCACCAGTTCGAATCTGGTACGGGCTACCAAATGTTCAAGGACTTCTTCGGAAGTCCTTTTTGTTTATCTCAACACCACTTTTGCTTCTATCGTAAAATAGACCAGCCTGTTTGAAATTTCCGCCGCACCCACCTGTGCGGCTAAGAAGTATAAGAATTTTACTAACACCTTGATTGGATCAGGATGTGGCTTGAGTTCTTCCAAAGTGCAGTTGTAATTGTTGCCCTGCTCTATGTACCAGGCGTCATTTTGCTACACGCCTCCGGTATGCCTAAGCCTTGGGCTCTTGTTACTGCTCCTTTAGTAAGCTGCGCACTCTACTTTATTGAGGGAGAAATCTTTAGCGCACTGAACATCCCTGTTCCCTTGGCTGTGATGGTTCTTGTCCCTTTGCTTGTTGCAATCCTGGTCAATGGCTACGTTTTCTATGTTGCCCCAAAATACAAAGAAGATCTCAGGGGCGAGAAACACGTCAAATCCACAACATCACGCTCTAGCAAGCAATCAACTTTCCACGCGCCGTCATTCATCTGTGAAGAACTTCCCTTCTGGATGCCTCTTCTGTACATTGCAGTTGGTCTTCTTACCGTAGGGCTTCTCTTCTTACCTACCCTGCCCTCTGCCAGCTCTTTTGTTCAGGGTTGGGACATTGTGCATCACTTAGATGTCACACAAGCAATGATTGAGTCTCAAAAATACTCATCTATCCACTATGACTTCTACAGCACCGTAGAAGCTTCAATTACCCCTTGGGAGCCGGGTACTTCAGGATTTTATCCTTCTGGCTGGAACATCATTGTTGCTTTAACAACACAGCTTGTTTCTACAACCGTTCCTATTGCCGGTAATGCGCTCAATTTTGTCAGTGCTGCGATTGTCTTTCCACTCTCAATCTGCTCGGTTATTGCAAAAGTTCTTCCCAAGCATCGCATTGCGCTTGTAAGCGGTGCCTTTGTCTGCCTAGCATTTTTTGTTTTTCCTTGGTCGCTTTTAATCTACGGACCAATTTTCCCTAACACTGTGGCCTTCTGTGTAATGCCTTCTATTTGGTGGGTTTTTATGCAGATGACTCGCTCACAGACTCCAAAACACGATCTTATCTGGCTTATTGCCATTTTTATTCTTGGCTGCATTACCCTCTTTATCTTGCACCCTTCCACGATTTTCTCGTCAATTGTTGTTCTTCTGCCTTGGAGTTTTGCACGCATTGGGGAGTCAAAACGCAGAGTTGTTCTCTTTGGAAAACAAATCAAGCCTGTCACGCTGGCATACGTATTCTTTATCTTTGCGCTGGTTATTTGGTCTGTTTTCTACTACGTTTTGATTGTTCGAGGCGTGGCTCTTAATTTCTGGTGGAGCGCCTACTCAAGCTTGCAAGATGCTATTTTGCACGCCCTTGGCATGGACTTTATTGGACAGTCGTACGCAGGTGGAGAGCTTGTTTCTCCGCAGCCCGTACTTTCAATCTGCGTGCTTGTAGGTGCCGTCTGGACGTTTAAGCACAAGCAGGCTCGATGGATGGTATCTGCCTTTATGTACCTGTCTATACTCTGCATTTTTATTATTACGTTTGATGTTCCCTTAAAGGGTTATCTCTCGGGATTTTGGTATACCGATCCGTTCCGCATTGCGGCAAGCTGCGTCATTATGGCAATTCCGCTGGCAGCGCTTGGCCTGGCAACTCTTGCCGAAGCTGCGCTGGAAACGTTTGCCTCCTGGAGAGAAAAAGCTTCTCAGGCTCAGACCAAAGCTCAGACCTGCGTCTTTTGCAACGTTTGGGCTAAACCTCTGATTGTGGGAGCGGTCATTGCGTGTGTGGTTGTGCTCAACTATGTGGTTCCTATGCCAAACCTTAAATCGGAAGAGCCAATTCCTGCCGCTACTGCCTTTAAACAGGCTTCCGAGAAGGCCTATGGTGATCACTACATTTTGACATCGGAAGAATTGGAGTTTTTACGTCGCGTGGAGCTTACCGTTCCTGCAGGTGCTGTTATTGCAAACCTACCTCAAGATGGCAGTCTCTGGGCGTATGGCACTAACGACTTACATGTGCTCTGGCGCTTCCCTAACGGCTATGACGCTTCAGAACGTCCTGCAAGTGCAATTCTTCGTAAACGCCTTAATCGCATTGCCAGCGACCCTGAAGTGCTTCAGACGGTACGCGACCTTAACGTACAATATGTCCTTATTCTGAACAACGTTGTTGATTACTCCAACGCTGTTACCAGTACCTACAAACCTGGAACCTTCAGAGGTATCACGCAAATAACAGACACCACCCCAGGTTTTGAGGTGGTGCTGGAAGAAGGTTCTATGAGGTTGTACAAGATTACCTTGTAAGAACGTTATGCCTGAAGTGCAGAAACTGCGTCCTTAAGCTCCTGAACACGATCAGTTGCTTCCCATGTGAAGTCTGGGTCTTTGCGGCCAAAGTGTCCGTATGCTGCTGTCTTAGAGAAGATAGGACGGCGCAGCTTAAGATCTCTGATAATGGCACCAGGACGAAGATCAAAGACCTTCTCGATAGCCTGCTCAATAACAGCATCGTCAACAATGCCAGTGCCAAAAGTATCAACCATGATGGACAGTGGATGAGAAACGCCAATGGCATAGGCAAGCTGAACTTCACACTTCTTTGCAAGGCCTGCCGCTACGACGTTCTTAGCAACCCAACGAGCGGCATATGCTGCTGAGCGGTCAACCTTGGTGCAGTCTTTTCCGGAGAAAGCGCCGCCACCATGACGACCCATACCGCCGTAGGTATCAACAATAATCTTTCTGCCGGTAAGTCCTGTGTCTCCCATAGGGCCACCAACAACAAAGCGGCCAGTTGGATTAACGTAAATGTCAGCGTTATCCCAAGCAATGTTGACCTCACCCATAACAGGTGCAATAACGTGGTCGATCATGTCCTGCTTGATGACGGACATGTCTTCAATCTCTGGAGCATGCTGCGTGGAGACAACAATAGCGGTGACCTCAACGGGTTTCTCGTCCTCATAACGAACGGTAACCTGAGTCTTACCATCTGGACGCAAGTACTCAACCTCGCCAGACTTACGCACCTCTGAAAGGCGCTGAGCTAGACGCTGAGCCAGGTAAGCTGGCATTGGCATAAGAACATCAGTCTCATCAGAGGCAAAGCCAAACATCATACCCTGATCGCCTGCGCCGATAAGATCAAGCGGATCGGTGGTACGGCCTGCCTGTGTGTCATAGGACTGGTCAACACCCTGGGCAATATCGGGGCTCTGCTCATGGATGAGGCTCAAAACGCCGCAGGTCTCGCAGTCAAAACCATACTTAGCGCGGTCGTAGCCAATATTTCTGAGGGTGTTACGAACAATCTCCTGGACATCAACGTAGGATTGAGTGCGAATTTCTCCTGCTACCACAATAGTTCCTGTAGTGGCAAAGGTCTCGCATGCACAACGAACGTTATCCAAGCAAGCTGGAACGCCGCTTGGAGAAACGTACCCACGCTCTTCGAGCTCTGCCTCTTTTGCCAGGATTGCATCAAGAATTGCGTCAGAAATCTGATCACAAACCTTGTCTGGATGTCCCTCAGTAACACTCTCTGAGGTAAACAAATAGTTTTTGTGTGCCATGAACTGTCCTTTCACGCATGGCTTCTCTGCGTATGCAGAATATTTGCGTTCTTCTACGCGCAACCACTCTTACTATACCCGCCAAAGACACTTTTGAGCAGGATCAGTCAAGAAAATTGTAAAAAAGAGCACCACAGGGCGCTCTTTAAATAGCATAGTTAAACTGGCATTATGCAAAAACGCGTTTGATTACTCGTCTATTATTCGTCTATTCCAATGCCGGCAAGTGTCATATCGAGCAGATTCTGTGCAAGTTCGTCAGAGCCCTCCGCACCGTGGCGCTCTCCCATCAGGCCAATGGCCGAGAGAACCAATGCACCCGTAATAGAACAGGCAGCAAGTCTTGAATCAACACCCTGGCGAATAAAGCCTTGCAATTTTCCCATCTCAAGCTGATTAGCAAGGAGAACAACCACGCGGGAAAGTGGTCCCTCAATGTTGGTAATAAGCGCCTGCTCAGAGCTTGCAAGCTTGTTAATTAAAGCCAAAACCAAAGGTGAGTCAGGCAAAATGTGAGCAGCAAGTTGAGCGATGATTGCATGAAGCGTCTCTTTTGAGGCAGGCTTATTACCAATGGTATGCGCAATATCTTTTGCAAGCTCATCAACACTCTCGTCAAAGATTGCCTGCAAAAGGGCCTCTCTATCAGAAAAGTAGTAATATAGCGCGCCCTTTGAAAGACGAGCTCTATCAGAAATCTCACTCATTTTGAAGTTGGTATTTCCACGAGCAAGCATGAGCTTGGTTGTCTCGTGCATAATACGCTTACGTGTAACTGCGCTTTTCTTAGTACGAGCTTCAGCACGAATATGAGAAATGGAAGGCGCTGGAGCTTCAGGTTCTTCTGCAGGCTGTTGTTCATAAGCATTGTGATGTATGACTTCTAACGTAATATAATCGCGCTTCTCACCCATGAACTCCCCCATAAGACACTATCCGTCATATAAAATGACGCCTCTCTGATAATTTTTTATGCCTACTATACCGTTTTACCGAACCTATAAAAATACAAAGGCCTTACTTTTTTATTGATTAAATCTGGCACTCTTTATTATTTTTACCAATTACCCTGAGCAAGAATAGCGAGAAGATCTTCTTTTCTATTCTCCACTTGACCTGCTAAATAAAGCTCAAAAAGCTTACGTTGGTACACGCCCACAGCAGGTCCTGGCTGAAGCGAGAGCACTTCCATAATTTCTGCACCCGAAACGCACAACTCTTGTGGACGCTGAGCAATTCCCCGTTTTACCTCATGTAAGAGAAGGGTCCTCATAGCCTCAAGCGTTACCGCATAGCTACGATAAGGATTCGCCTTTGCCAGAGCATCTGCCTGCTTTAACGTCAAAAGGTCATACGCAAGAGCAATGCCGTCCGATTTACTTGCCTCGGCTAACAAGGCAACCATATGCCTAAGCGACGAGGTTGTAACGTCCACATCATAGTCATGCAATGCCACAAGAGCACAAACTTCATTACTCAAATGCTGTGATAGAGCTAAGCGCTTAAGCAAGGCTTTTGCTACGATTGCACCTTTTTCTGGATGGCCATAAAAATGACCTCTACCATCTGCGTCAACGCTAAACATTTCTGGCTTTGCAATATCATGCAGAAGCGCCGCCCACCTAAGAGCGGGAGTAGCACACCCTGCTGTAAGAGCCTCTGCTGCAGAGCATACCCGAGCAGTATGCTCCAGCACATCATAGGCGTGATACGGACTTCTTTGATCAAAATTTTGCAACGGTAAAAGCTCTGGAATTGCTATCGCTAGAACAGGAAAACCCAGCTTGATAGCATGGGCAATATGTCCAGCCTCAACAATTTGAGCCACTTCAGAGCCAATGCGCTCAGATGCAACCTGAGAGAGTAGCGGCGCACACTCAGTAAGTGCCTGATGTGTCTTCTCCTCAATTGAAAACGAGAGTCTGCATGCAAACCGCAAGGCACGAAGCATACGAAGAGCGTCCTCTGTAAAGCGAACCTTAGGCTCCCCAACAGCGCGAATTACACGTGCAGATAAATCTTCTTGACCGTCATAAAGATCAAGCAATCCCCTCTTTGGGTGATATGCCATTGCATTAATAGTGAAGTCTCTACGAGCAAGATCTTCCTCTATACGAGAGACAAACTGCACAGAATCAGGACGACGACCATCAAGATATTCTCCGTCACAGCGATACGTTGTGACCTCAATAGGGTGCTTCTCGACAACAGCAGTAACGGTTCCATATGCAATACCTGTTTCATGCACAGGAATGTCTGCAGCCTCAAAAGCCGCTTTGCTCTGCTGCCACGTTGCCGATGTTGTGATGTCAATATCGTGGGCAAATGAGCCGCGTAGAGCGTCTCGTACCCAGCCGCCTACAATCCACGCCTCAAATCCGGCATCTTCAAGAACTTCTAATGCACGCAAGGCATACGTGGGGATCTGTAAATTCACAGGGCGAGAAAGGCATGGTGAAGAGCTGTTTTTCTGTATGCTCATGGCCATTCCTTCCGCAGTTGCTGATGGGAAAAGTATACATCCTTCACACGTCATTCACATTCTTTCTGCGGTTTTAAAATGACAAACATTTGTTCTAGATTTTTCTTTACTTCTTCCCCATTCGTGATAGTCTAAGTATACGAACAGACGTTCTATTTTCAAGTAGAAAGTTGCTGCCATGGATACTCTTGATAAACTCACCATACTTGCAGATGCAGCCAAATTTGACGCGGCGTGCACTTCTTCTGGTGTAGATAGAGATCCGCAGGCAGGAAAGGTAGGAATGGCCTCAGCGGCCGGCTGTTGCCACTCATTTACCCCTGACGGTCGCTGCATTACCCTGCTAAAAGTTTTGCTTTCTAATGCTTGTTGCTATGACTGTGCTTACTGCGTCAATAGATCTTCTGCACAAACCAAGCGGGCTACCTTTACACCACAGGAATTAGCAGAGCTTACCGTAGATTTCTATAAAAGAAATTACATAGAGGGGCTCTTTCTTTCCTCAGGTGTTATAGGATCGCCAGACCACACCACAGAACTCATGATTGAATGCCTCTCCTACCTTAGGAATGAGTTGCTGTTTAACGGCTATGTTCATGCAAAAGTAATTCCCGGAACAGATCCAGATCTTATTGATGCTATTGGCCGCTTAGCAGATAGGCTCTCCGTCAATCTGGAATTACCTAGCTCAACCTCACTTACTAAACTTTGCCCTCACAAAAATGCAGAAACAGTTACTAAACCCATGTCTTTCATTCACCGCCTACGCGTCTCTGAAGAGCGTCAATTGCTTGAAGCTAAAAATGCATCAAAGGGCATTGTGAAGTCTGCTGGCAAATCTAAGGGCATTGTTATTCCTACTCAGAAGCAGATCATAAAAGAAGGTTTAGCTCTTCGTTCAAACTGCTTGAAAAATACCTTTATGCGCTCATCAAGGGTGTCTTCGGGCAAGAGGCCCTTCTCGCCTGCTGGGCAATCAACTCAAATTATCATTGGAGCTTCTCCAGAATCGGATAATCAAATATTGCACTTGTCTCAAGCGCTGTACCAGCAATTTGAGTTAAAACGAGTATTCTTTTCTGCCTATATTCCTGTTATAGAAGACAATCGTCTTCCTGAGTTGGATACTCCTGTTCCCCTCCGCAGGGAACACCGCCTTTACCAGGCTGATTGGCTTATGCGCTACTATGCGTTTTCTCCTGATGAGCTGGTTTCTCCAGAAGCACCTTGGCTTGATTTAGAAATTGATCCAAAGCTTGGCTGGGCGCTGGCACATCTTAATCAATTTCCCGTAGAGATTATGGATGCTCCACTAGAAATACTTTTACGAGTGCCCGGTATTGGCCCTACCGGTGCACGAAGAATTATTGCCGCAAGAAAACGGTCTCGTCTCACCTTTGATGATCTTAAACGGCTGGGAATACAGCTCAAACGATCTCACCATTTTCTCACCTGCTGTGGCGTAAGAGATGCCTCAGCTCCACTTGACCAAGAACTGATTAAACAGAGGGTAATTGCTGATGCCAAAGCAAGTTCGTACAACAAAACAAGACGTCGTATTGAGTCCTCTCAACTCAGGCTCTTCTGAACAAAGTGTAGAGCTTGTCTCGCTTGTTCAGAGGCTTACAAGACTCTCCAAGCCTCAGAAGGTTGTTATCTCCTGTAATCCAAGCTTAGAAGGCGTTGTAGGAGCTGTAGGGCTCACCTATCTCTCGCATGCTAACCCAGCACACGTACGTCTTGTTAAAGAAAGCTTTTGTCAGCCTAGTCTTGGGGAGCATGTTCTCTGTGGACCAGACCCCTCTGATGACTCAGTAGTTGCCTTAGCTAGACGAGTTCTTACAGGCCTAGAGAAGAAAGTAGGAACAAGAGAGATAACACGTCGCATTGTTCTAGCATGTGCTTCTGATGCTCATGCTATGCCAGAGATTGTGCATAGGTACATCCGTCTTGCATTCTCCTATGGCATAGGAGCGCTTGAAGATATTGCTGACCCAACCGTGGCAGAGTTTAATGCGCTGGCTAGGCAGGTAGAAACTGAACGAGAGCATACGCGGCAATTTGTGCGGTTTTCTCGCATGTCAGACGGCTCTTTTATGTCTGT
>CAUORV010000014.1:0-15064 GCA_963507085.1 uncultured Atopobium sp. | reverse complement strand
GTGCGCCAGGCCTAAAAGCCGACGCTAACACGCTGCAGAATCATAATCACCCGCACATGAACTGCCTCCCCTTTCTTATGTCCAAGAAATGGGAGGCAGTTCGATGACAAGGCGTTTTACATTACATAAGCTCAACGTTACTCAAGCTCAAAAGCTCCTGTGTAGAGCTGGTAGTACGTTCCTCGCTTGGCGAGAAGTTCATCGTGTGTACCGCGCTCAATAATGCGACCGTGGTCAAGTACGACAATAACATCTGCGTTTCTAACCGTAGAAAGACGGTGAGCAATAACAAAGGTGGTGCGGTCGTACATCAGAGCGTCCATACCACGCTGGACAATTGCTTCAGTACGTGTGTCAATGCTGGAGGTAGCCTCGTCCAGAATCATGACTGGTGGATCTGCGACTGCTGCGCGAGCAATGGAGATGAGCTGGCGCTGTCCTTGGGAGAGGGCGCTACCGTTGTCCTTGAGCATGGTGTGGTAACCCTCTGGAAGACGTTTGATAAAGTCATCGGCACCAGCAAGTTTTGCGGCCTTTACGCAGTCCTCATCAGTAGCATCAAGACGCCCGTAGCGGATGTTATCCAAGACGGTACCTGTAAAGAGGTTGACGTCTTGCAGAACAATACCGAGAGCACGACGAAGAGCGCTCTTCCTAATCTTGTTAATGTTGATGCCATCGTAGCGAATCTTGCCATCTTCAATGTCATAGAAGCGGTTGAGCAGGTTAGTAATGGTTGTTTTACCAGCACCTGTTGCGCCAACAAAGGCAACCTTCTGACCAGGTTTTGCATAAAGAGAAATATCATGCAACACGGTGTGGCCAGGCTCGTAGCCAAAGTCAACATCAAAGAGGCGAACGTCTCCCTTAACAGGGGTGTAAGTAACCGTGCCGTCACTGTGTGGATACTTCCAAGCCCAGTAACCGGTGCGGTACTCAGCTTCCTGAACTTTACCGTCAATGGTTTCTGCGTTGACTAAAGTAACGTAACCTTCTTCAGTCTCTGCTGGTTCATCAAGTAGCTCAAAAACTCGATTAGCACCAGCGATGCCCATAACAACAGAGTTAATCTGACTAGAAATCTGGTTAATCTGGGCGGAGAACTGACGTGTCATGTTGAGGAAGGGGACAGCTACAGCAATGGTGAAAGGCAGTCCAGACAAAGAAACGTTTTGAATGTTCAGAGTAATAAACACACCAGAAACTACAGCAACTACAACGTACATAATGTTGCCCAGATTGTTGAGGATAGGCATAAGCGTGTTGGCATAAAGGTTTGCATTTCTTGCAACAACCATCAGCTCATCGTTGATTTTGTCAAATGATTCAATAGTTTCTGCCTCATGACTAAAGACCTTAACGACCTTCTCGCCATTCATCATTTCCTGAATGTGACCCTCAACATCTGCGGTAGTCTTCTGAGTCTTAACAAAGTTCTTTGCGGACTTACCACCAAGGGTTTTAGTAGCAAGGCCCATCAAAGAGAATCCAAACAAAACAACCATGGCCATAAGTGCGCTGTAGTAAAACATAATGAATATAACTGCGATGATAACCACAGAGGTAAAGAGGAGGTTTGGAAGACTGGTACCAATCATCTGGCGCATTGCGTCAATATCATTGGTGTAATAGCTCATGATGTCGCCATTGAGGTGCGTATCAAAGTACCTAATAGGCAAGTCCTGCATGTGCGAAAACATCTTTGAACGCCATTTTTGCAGAGCTCCATGGGTAACAATAGCCATACCCTGGGTAGAGATGATATTCGCAAGAAGTCCAATGACGTAGAAGGTGGCGAGAAGAGCCACGTTCTGGAAGACTAAGCCTTCAGCAGAATTCCAGTCACCACTATCAATAAAATTGGAGATGATAGACAGGATTCGCTCCAAGAAGACACTTGGGAGCGACTGCATAATTGCTTGGATAACAGCACCAAGGAGTGCTACAGGGAGAAGGACAGGATAGAACTCCCAGAGCATTTTAATGGTTCGAGTAAGAATTTTTCCCACGGGAAGCTTTGGTCTTGTACCGTTTGTTTCTGTTGTCCTACTCATGAGAAGTCACCTCACCTTCCTGAGACTGATTTTCATCAACACTTTGCTTGTTCTGTGAGAAGTACACCTCACGGTAGATTGGGTTATCTTTCAGGAGTTCTTTGTGCGTACCAATTGCGTTAATGCGACCGTTATCCAGAACAATAATCTTGTCAGATTCTTCGATACTGGAAGTACGCTGAGCAATGATGATCTTGGTGGTATCAGGCAGGTAATCTTTAAGACCAGAGCGAATTAAAGAATCTGTCTTTGTATCAACAGCGCTGGTAGAGTCATCAAGAATAAGTACTTTTGGACGTCTTAGCAGTGCACGTGCAATACAGAGACGCTGCTTCTGACCACCAGAAACGTTGTTGCCACCCTGCTCAATATGAGTCTCATATTTATCAGGGAAGGTTTGAACAAAGCTATCAGCCTGAGCAAGACGAGCTGCCTCAAGAATCTCTTCATCGGTGGCGTCAGGGTTACCCCACAGGAGATTCTCTTTGATGGTACCGCTAAAGAGAACGTTTTTCTGAAGAACCATGGCAACAGCACCACGAAGAGTGTCAATGTCATAGTCTTTGACATTGTGTCCGCCAACAGAAACGCTACCAGCGGTTACATCGTATAGGCGAGGAATAAGCTGCACCAATGTGGACTTTGCAGAGCCGGTACCACCGATGATGCCGATGACCTCACCAGAGTTGATGTGAAGGTCTACACCAGATAGGGCTTCTCGACCCTCTGGACCGGAATAGGAGAATCCAACGTTCTCAAAATCAATGGATCCGTCTGTAACCTCGGTCAGAGGATTTTCTGGGTTGTTAATAGTGGAAGTTGCAAGGAGTACCTCACAGATGCGGCGAGCACCTTCTTCCGCAATGATGATCATGGCAAAGACAAAGGAAAGCATCATGAGTGCCATAAGCATCATAAAGCCATACGTAATAAGCGAAGAAAGCTGTCCAACGCCAAATGCAGTTCCCTGAGAAGAGACAATCAGGTACGAGCCAAAGTACAGAATGAAGACAAACAGCACGTAAATAGTGAAGTTCATAAATGGAGAGTTCAGAGCCATGAGCCTCTCGGCTGCTGTAAAATCTTCGCGCAGCTCTTCTGAAGCCTTATCAAATTTCTGACGCTCGAAGTTTTCATTTACAAATGACTTAACAACGCGGATACCAGCCAAGTTTTCTTCAGCGGATTCATTGAGTGCGTCGTACCTCTTAAATACCTTTTTAAAAATAGGAATGACTCTAGAAATAATGAAGTAGAGACCAATTCCTAGAAGAGGCATGACGGCAACAAAAATAATGGCAAGCCAGCCACCCATGATAAAGCCAGCAATAAATGCAGCAATAAACATAAATGGAGCACGAACGGCCATGCGGATGAGCATCATAAATGCCATCTGTACGTTAGAAATATCCGTAGTAAGGCGTGTTACTAACGATGACGAAGAGAATGCATCAATAGTGGTAAACGAGAAATTTTGGATATTACGGAACATATCACGGCGAAGATTGCGCGCAAAGCCTGTGGAAGCTTTGGCAACAGAAATACCGGATAGTGTTCCAAACAGCAGCGACAGCATTGCCATAGCGGCAAGAACAGCTCCAGACTGAATGACAGCGTTTAGTTCTGCCCCCGTGCGAAGCGTATCAACAAGATTAGCTGTTCTAAAAGGAATGAGGATTTCTAAGATGGTCTCAATTAACACAAAGAGAGGAGTGAGAATAGTGTCTCTTTTGAACTCACCGATACTCTTTGAAAGCACTAAAGCAATCTCTTTAATGGAAAGATTGCTGACATCTACAATACCTGTCAGAGCAGAGGGAACCATAGCAGTTTCTGCTTCAGTTGATTCAATTATGTTTTCAAGTTCTTCAGTTGAAGTTACTTCTTCTGACATGCTGTTTCTCCCTTCTCGTCTCTGTTAATTGTGTCCCAATGTTCAACTAAACGATCTAGATATGCGCAGAATGTAACTTTTTCTTCATCAGAAAGAACAGACAATGCGCGCGCTTCAAATGACTCGATGGCCTCTTGAGCTTCTTTTGCTTGTTTTTGGCCTTCTTTTGTCAAAGAAAGAAGTGTCTGCCTGCGGTCTTTGTCTACACGAGTACGTTCAACAAGACCTTTTGCTTCAAGTTTGCTCACCATTTCTGAAAGTGATGCAGACGTATTCTTTGTCTTGGCGAGAAGATCTTTTTGAGTCATATCTCCATCACGATATAGCGCAGTCAAAATAAATTGTTGACCGCCACGGCATCCGCGCGTGATGTAAAGATAGTGACCTAGATGGCCAAGATTGCGAATAATGCGCATCTCTTGAGTAGGTGAGGTAGGTGCTTGATGCATGAATACCTCCCTTAACAGAAATAATTCTTGTTAGGTATTTTACTCAAAATTTTAGAGATAGCAAGGTACTTAACAATTAAGTACCGAAGTTTTATTTTCTTGAAATAAAAGCAGGTAAATTGTTTAAAGTTCCAACGCTGTTCTTAAAGATGGTCAAAATTTGCAAAAATTCTTCGCACCACAGCACCAGGAGAAACCTTGGGGACATTGTGAGGGCAACCTGGAATAAAGAGAAGTCGTGCGGTTGGAATTGCCTCAGCGATACGACGAGTTTCCTCTGGATAAATTTCGTCGTACTCACCAGCCATGACAACAACAGGAACAGAGATATGTCCCAGGGTTGCAGGATCAATATGCGGGTTGTCTACCATGAGTTCAAGATGCTCTGCAATACGAGCTGCTTCTGCAGGCGAAGGAACAGGATAGCCGTCTTCTAGAACGGCGCCTTCCCAGCCTTCAGTCGCCCAACGCTTATTGCCCTCAATGCTTTCATAGAGCCAGGTCATATCACCTAACGTATCAGGCTCAAGATTTGCTCCAATAGACACGAGAGAAGCAACAATATCTGAATAATCGCGGGCTAAGAGGAGACCTAGGATAGCGCCATCAGAAAAGCCCACAATATGAGCAGATGAAACTCCAAGCTGCTTCAGGACAACATAGGCATCTTCTGCCATCTGCTCGTAGGTAAAGGCAGCTGTTCCTCGGGTACTTTGTCCTTGATCTCTGGAGTCTATACCTATTGCGTTGTAGCCACGTTTGCATACTTCATCAATGACGGTTCCAAAGATGCCGTGTTCTTCTCCATTTCCGTGGAGAAGAACAATAGGAGTGGCAAAGGTATCGTCGGAAACAGACTTCAAATAAGCCGCAGTTGAAGCGAGGTCTTCACAGGGTTTCTCGCCAGCAGAGGCGTGGGGAGTGTAGACAAACGTTGCAATTTCTGCGCCGTCATCAAGCAACACCTGAAGATGGCTCTTCAGGTGTGCTGTTGGCTTGTTATAGGGTTTTGGACGATAGACGGGTGGAAACTCGACCACGTGTGCTCCTAGCTGCGTGTTTTAGTTCTTCTGGCTTGGATGTGCTTTGAAGAAGTCAAAGCGAGGAGGAAGCTCTTCAAGCTGGTGCTCTTCCGCGCTCTGACCAAGCTTTGCTGCAAGCTCCTTTGGACCCATAAAGGCGTTCTCCCAGGAGAAGAACTCTTCATGTGGGAAGTTGAGGGCATCTGCAATACGCTCGCAACCTTCTGGAACAGCTGGATGCATGAGCAGCGTGATGGTCTTGAGTGCATAGAATGCATCTGCAAGTGCCTGGTCGTAAGCCTCGTCACTGCCCTGAGCAGCCTTGGAAGCCTCGCCCCAACGCTTGTTTTCTGCGCGAGCGTACTCATCAACAGCGGCAAGTGCGGAATGCGCGTCAAAGCCGTATGCAAGCTGCTCGTACTTAAGCAGTACCTCTTGAGCAGCATCAATGACTTCTTGGTGAGGCTCGCTGACAGGGAGGTGACCGCCACAAGCATTAGCTGCACCATACAGGCAGCTACGAGCCATGCGGTTAAAGATGTTAGTGAGGAATGCGGACTCCTTGAGCGCTGGATCAACAACGCGAGGGTCATCTTTTACCAGAAGATCTGGCTGGCCATCTTTACCCTTCCTGGATACGGAAGTATCAAAAGCTTTTGGCGAGAAGGACACGGCGCGCTGATCAAGGCCAAGCGAGAGCCAGTGAGCGCGGAGCTGTTCGGGAGTGTAGAACTCAAGGAGTTCCTCGGCCATTGGAGGCTTGATGGCACCAGAGCTGGAGGCCTTCTTGTTCATAAAGAGAATGTGGTAGTTAGCAACTGGAGTATCGGTGATAAGACCCCAATCAAGTGCATCCCACAGTGGGTTCTGGACAATGCAGTAGAAGAAGATGTTGTCCTGACCAATAAACTGGTAGACGGCCGCATCATCGCTGCACCACCAATCGCGCCACTCATCGGAAGAGTAGCGAGAGCCACCATTGCTGGCGTCTTCAGAAAGAGCAGCACGCGTGAAGGTGATAGGAGCCCAGAGGGACTCAGTCCAAACCCAGATGGTAAGGTCTTTGAGATCTTCAATGTCTGGAGACTTAAGGCCCCAAGAAATGTTGCCCGTCATACGGTAAGGCAGGAGCGTCTTGCTTGTTCTAAAGCGAATTCCTGCCTCTTTGAGTTTCTCGCGGGCTTCATCTCTGTCCTGCCAGTTCTCAAAGACAACAGAGAAAGAAGATGCATTGCCTTCTGGCTCAATAACGCTATGAGCTGGGAGAGAAGAGGAGACGCCGTCAAAGTCTTGGCGGTAAGAGTTTTGAATGTAGATAATAGGCTCGGTCAGAGTCTCTTGAACGGTAGAGGTAACAACTGAGCGAATCTGTGGGTTGTTCTTCCACTTCTCCACAAGATTGTTTAAGAACTCTTTGTATTGTGGCAGGTCAAAGTACCAGCTTGGTGCAGGGCGAAGCTCTGGTGTGGTGCCGGTGAGCTGTGAAACAGGAGCAATGAGCTCTTCTGGGTTGAACTGATGGCCCAGGTCACATTCTTCTGCGTAGGCTTTCTCTGACTTACAACCCTTGATTGGACAACGTCCGTTGACCTGGCGGCCGTTAAGGAATGTTTGAGCCTCGGTATCATAGAACTGCTTGGTTGAGAGCTTGGAGAGCTTGCCGCGCTCATAGAGGCGGTGCATGATGCTGTCGGCCATCTCTTCGTGAATCTTTGCAGCGGGCTCTAGTGCGGAACCACCGTAGAAATCAAGAGAGATGTTATAGGCGTTAAGAGCGCTTTTCTGCAGGTTGTGGTTTTGATTGACGTAATCGAGGATGGTGCCTTCGTAGTCCTCTTCTTCAACCTTTTTGCGATAGCCCTCTGCAATAGGAGAGCCATAGCAGTCAGTTCCCGAGATAAACAGGACGTTTTTCTGGCCAATGCGATCTCTTAAGAAACGAGCAAAGAAATCTGCTGGGACAAAGACGCCCGCAATGTGTCCAAAGTGGAGATTTTTATTACCGTAGGGCATACCACCGGTAATGACAGCGCGCTTAGGAAAATGAGGGCGCATGTTCATGTCGTAGCTTTCGGCCATGGATACCTCGCAGTTGGAATTAGTAGATTACGCAAATTATCTTCTTATTCTAATCTTTTTTGATTCACTACACGAATAGATTCAGAAGTCGATACTATAGTGAGTAGAAATTATGTAAGGAGAGTTTGTGGGAAGAAAAAAGCCAAAGACAAGCCTTGAGTTTGTCCTAAAGGATCCACCAAAGTCTGTGGTGACGCCCTTCCTTGTGGCTGACCTTGCACTTTTACTTATGTTTGTGTGTCATATTCCGCTGATGGTTATGGGAGAGCTCCCACCCAATGACATCCTTCCAGCAGTGTTGGGTCTTCTAGGAAGCATGCTTGCAGGCGGCTTAATCCTTGTGTGGATTACCCGCGTCAATAAGCGTGATTTTAGGTCTTTGGGTCTTCGAGTAAGCTCCTGGCCAGGGTTTATGCGTGGAGTTACCTTTGGCTTCTTGATGGTACTGTTTACCTTTGGCTCCATCATGCTTATTGAAGGCTTTGATTTTAACTTCAACGCCTCCTATAACATTTT
Source organism: uncultured Atopobium sp. (assembly GCA_963507085.1). Classification (GTDB taxonomy): domain Bacteria; phylum Actinomycetota; class Coriobacteriia; order Coriobacteriales; family Atopobiaceae; genus Lancefieldella. The sequence goes on along the minus strand of CAUORV010000014.1, from coordinate 7,050 downwards.
TGCTGCCCTCTTTTTACTTGTGGCAACACTTATTGAGTCCGCAGCAGAAGAAATCTTGTTTAGAGGCTACCTACAAACTGGCGTTGCAGCTAAGAGCTCTTTTCCTGTAGCGCTTGTGCTTCAGGCAGTGCTCTTTACTGCGACGTATGGACTAACGCCTAATATCTCTGTTGCCGCAGCAATCTCAGTCTTTTTGATGGGCATTCTTTATGGCTTGGTGTTTTGGCTTACTGATAATCTGCTCATGACCATTGCTATGCACTTTATCTGGAACTTTGTAACCGGCCCTATTCTGGGCATCTCGGTTACCACTACGCTTCTTCCTACCACGCTCTTAACAGCGTATCCTGCAGCATCTGAGTTTATCTCTGGTGGTGCCTACGGTATTGAAGCAAGCGTTGTTACCATTTTTGTATGCCTTGCTGCCTGCGCTATAGTAGGTTGGAAATGTTATAAGGCACAAGGCGAGAAGAACTAATGGCTTCAAACATGCTTCAGTCAATTGAGACTCTCTCAGTAGAGCCAGGAACACCGCTGCTGCTCCATGCATGCTGTGGTCCGTGCTCACTTGAACCTTTAAAACATCTGAGGGAAGAGGGCTTTGAGCCAACCATCTGCTGGACTAATCCTAATATTCAGCCTGTTGAGGAGCATGACAGGCGCCTCCAAACCTTGTTGACGTGGGCTCAAGAAGAAGCTCATGTTGAGGTGATTGTGGCAGGAGATCCGCGAGAGCAGTGGGAGCGAGCTGTGGCCCCTCAGGGATTTGAGCGAGATCGTCGCTGTCGTGCTTGTTACGCAATCCGCTTGGCAGAGAGTTGTCGTGTGGCGGCTGAGCGTGGGTTTGAATACGTTTCTACAACACTGGCTGTCTCGCCCTATCAGCTTTTTGATGCGTGCGAGGATGAGCTGGTGTCCATTGCGCATGCTCATGGACTGACGCCTGTATGGAGAGATTTCCGTCCGTTTTACCCAGAGGCTACAAAAGAGTCTCGTGAGCTTGGTATGTATCGACAAAATTATTGCGGTTGCAGATATTCTGCGGCCGAGGCTCAGATAGAGCGTCATGAAGCTCGTGACGCAAGAAAGGCAGCACGTCATGCGAACTGACGATTTTGATTACAACCTTCCAGAAGAGCGTATTGCCCAAGCACCTGCTGAGCCAAGAGACTCTTGCAGGTTGTTGGTACTGCATAGAGAAGACGGCCGCTTAGAGCATAAGCGCTTCACCGATATTGTGGAGTATCTTGAGCCAGGTGATTTGGTTGTTGTTAACCAGACACGCGTTATGCCAGCACGTCTTGTAGGCAAAAAGCAAAATACGGGCGGCGTGTCAGAAACACTGCTTTTAAAACGCCGAGAAGACATTGACGCCTTGGGCGGTGTATGGGAGTGTCTGGTAAATCCTGGCAAACGCCTTAAACCTGGTGCAGTAATTGAGTACCGCGCAGGTGGTCTGCATGCTCCTGACTCAGCTCCTGTTGTGCTCACAGGCACTATTGTGGACTTTGTTGATGACAACAGGGGAGGTCGCCTGGTGCGCTTTGAAGCACAGGGAGACCGCACTCTTGACGAGGCTATTCATGAGGCAGGTCATGTTCCACTGCCTCCGTATATTACGCAGTACGAGGGAGATCCAGAGAAGTACCAGACGGTCTACGCTATGCAGGACGAGCATTCTGCTGCAGCTCCTACTGCTGGCCTTCACTTTACTCCTGAACTCATTGAAACTATCAAGACAAAGGGAGTTCAGTGGGCATCAGTTGAGCTTGAGGTTGGTATTGATACCTTTAGATTGGTAACTGAGGATGACCCTACCAAACACGTCATTCATACCGAGCGCTATCACGTAGCCCCAGAAGTTGTAGAGGCAGTTAAGGCTACCAAAGCTGCTGGTCATAAGGTTATTGCCATTGGTACTACCAGTGTTCGCTCGCTTGAGAGCGCCTGGGATAGCCAGATTCCTGCAGATGAGCCTCCTGTTGTTGCCCGTCGCTTTGAAGAGGCGGATGACTCTGCTGCAGTGACCCACAAAGGCGATATGGTTGCCCGAGAAAACGCAACTACCAACCTGTATCTGATGCCGGGCTCTACATTCCACGTGGTAGACACCATGGTGACAAACTTCCACGTCCCACGTTCTACTTTGATGATGCTTGTTTCCGCTTTTGCAACACGCGGGCAGATTATGGATGCCTATCAAAGTGCCATTGACGAGAAGTACCGCTTCTTGTCATTTGGTGATGCCATGATCATCATTTAGCGAGTTTGGTTACGTGAGCGTGATTTGGCGAACGTGATTTAGCGAGCATAACTCTCACGTTCAGCTTGAGAGTTTAAATGTAAAAAAGTGCCCACAGTATTGTGAGCACTTTTTTCATACGATGATTTGTCTGGGCAAAGACTAAATTACCAGTTAAAAATCAGCCATACAAAAGACGCAAGAATCGCTATCATGCCAAGAACAACAATGATGAAGCCAATGCGCTGACCACGAGTTGTCTCTCGAAGGATTTTCTCGCCAGTAATAAGCTCTTTAAGGGTGAGCTGCTTGGTATTGACGTTAATTACCTGCTCGGCAACAGACTCTCTGAGCTGCTCAGTAATTTCTGGTGTTGCGTGAATCTCTTGAGCGTCATCAATAACTGACTGCGCTTCATCGTGTTTATCTGCTGCTTCGTTAAAGAGTTCCTTGGCTGTCTTAATTTTCTCTTCAAGACCCTCTATATCTTTGCTCAGAATCCTCTGACGAGCATTGGCCTCAGCTACTACGGCGTCATATTCTTGCTGTTTCTGCTCATAATCTTTGCGAGCCGCATCAATAGAAGACTCTGAGGACTCCAACGATTTGCCCTGGGTCCAGTAATGCGTTTGTGCCATTTCAAGTGAAGACTGTAAAGAGTTCTGTAGTTCCTCAACTTGCTTTTGAGCTTGCTCTGCACGAGCAAGCTCTGACTTAAGGTCTTCCTCAATGCGAACAATTGCATCGTGGTTAGCAGCAGGGTCTGTCTTAAGACCAGCAAGCTCTTCTCTCAGAGAAAGCTGTCTTGCCTGGGAGTTTTCCAGTGCTTTATTTGCAGACGCTACAGCAGCATCGCGTTTCTCGGTAACTTCTTTGAGCTGAGCCTCGGCGTTTTTAACACCACGCTGTGCCTCAGAAATAGTCTTTGAGATATCATCCAGCCTGCCTTTTGCTGTGGCAGCAACTTCTTTGTAAGGCTTAATCTTTGCTTCGTCGTCAACTTTTTGCTGTTCAAGCTTTTGAATAAGCTGGTTTTTCTTAACCGTGAGAAGATCCACTTGCGTAGATTGATCGCTCATGACCTGAGCGGTCTCTGCAAAAATTTTCTCTTGCTCAGCGATAATCTGATCAAATGAGCTCTGTACGTAGTCTCTGTGTTCTAGATCTTGTTTGTCTTGAGCAAGGTGTTCTTGCATCTGCTTAAGCTCTTGCTTTACAGAATTTGTCTCTTTAGCGGCGTTGTGGACTTCTTTGGTAGCCTGGAAACCTTCTGCAACAGCGGTTGTGGCGCTCTCAAACGCACTGCTTACGCCCTTTGCTACAACCTGAGTAGTGTCTTTGGCAATCTTTTGAATGTCCTGGGACTTGCTGACTTCAGGTGTGTTCTCAGACTCATTCTGTTCATCAGAAGTTGTTGTTTGAGTATCTATTGTGTCCAAATCCTCGGTTTTAGAGTTTTGGATATCGTTTTCAGCCATGGTGAACCTCCTATAAGAGTTCCGACTTTTTATTTTTACCCTGTTTTTGAGCAAATCATAGTCTAATTTGGTTCTTTCTGGAAATAAGATTGGATATAATACGTTATGTTTTGTTACGATAGTAACGATTAATCGAGAATAACTCTCGAGTAGATTTTTGGTTTCCGGAAGGGGAGTCCACTTATGGTTTCAAAGCAGACTACTATCATCAATGCAACTGGTCTTCACGCTCGTCCAGCATCCGTCTTTGTTTCTGAGGCAAAGAAGTTTGAGAGCAACGTCACCATCAAGAATGTTGACAAGGACTCCGCACCAGTTAACGCTAAGTCCATCATGATGATTCTTGCTGCTGGCCTTGGTACTGGCACCAAGATTGAGATTGCATGCGACGGCGCTGACGAGCAGGCAGCTCTTGACGCTCTTGTTGCTCTTGTTGACAGCGGCTTCGGCGAGTAAGCTAACGGCTTACATACTGTGCATGTTAAGCCCGGCTTTTGCCGGGCTTTTTTCAAAGAGAGGTTAGTATGACATTTGTTGCAACATGGCTTGTAACTACTGTTGCTACGTTGGTGGCCTGCACCTTAATTCCAGGTCTAACTATTGTGGGAGGCTCGTGGGCAGGTCCTATTCTGTTCTCATTAGTACTCGCAGCAGTCAATACGGGCATTAAGCCTGTTGTTAAGCTACTCTCATTGCCTATTAATGTGCTAACCCTAGGTATTTTCTCGCTCTTTATTAATGCCTTTATGCTTGAGCTTTCAAGTTTTATTTCTAGGAATTTGCTGCATGCGGGCGTTGCTATTGATTCTTTAGGCACCGCTATCCTGGGATCAATAGTTATCTCAATTGTCTCTTCAATTGTGATTAGCCTTACTGGTCTGAAGAAGGAGAACCTTTCGTAAGTTCCTTCTGGGCTTTATCCAGTTTGGCAAAGCTTTCTGAGATAGCAGAAGTTAGCTGAGAAATCTGGGAAGACTCAGTAATGTTTTCAATCAAAGATGTTGCGGATGCATTGACAAGCGAACTAAGGAGGTCAAAGAAGACTTCTTTGGTTTGCTTTTCTGTTTTAGTGAGTGCTGCAACAACAGGCTGTAAGTTTGCGGGCGAGCTAATAATGTCGCTGAAATAGACTGCTCCGCCTGCAGAGAGTGCGTCGAAGAGCTCATTGGTAAAGTGCTCTCGATCAGAGAGGGGGAGTTCTTTATACCAATTGCTAAACGCCTCGTTAATCTTTTTACATTCCAGCTGGAAATCATCAGCAAATTCAAACGTATTGCGAGAGACTTGCCATGAAACGCCGTCGTGCGCCAGCATGCCAGACTCGGAGCTTTTTACAATGAGCTTTGGTACAGCAGGATCATCAAAAATCATGCCCACTACACTAAACTCAGGCAAAATTCTGATGTATTTATCTCCAAGCGCCTTATGGGCTGTGGTGGGAATAATTTCTGGACACATATTAGGTCCATCGTTACTCCAGACGCGATCAATTGTGCCAAGAAGCTCTTCAGGACAGACTGTTGCTGCGTATGCTGCAAGGTTGCCGCCCTTAGAGTGGCCACCAACCATAACATTTGCGCAGGTAGTGCTATTGCCTGCTGCAAGATGTTCGCGAATACGTTTCTCAAGGTATAGTGCCGCCGACTTATCAGCGGACGTAACCTGGAAGCTAAGGTTAAGGTTTTCTCGCCAGCCAACAAGCGTGCCGTCAGTTCCTCTAAAAGAAACAAACATCTGTCCTGTAGGAAGATAGGCGGTAAACGCTGCAAACTGCAGGTTTTTCTCGACATTAATGCGGTCTACATAGCGACCAAGTTCAATGTTGGCAAAGCGTGGAGCGTTGACCAGTGCCTCAAGGAAGGTTCCATCAACGCGAGAAAATCCCGTGATAAGAGACGGGTCATCTTTAAGCTTTTTCAGCATTTTGGCGCAAGCGTCACCAAGTTGAACGCGTTTCTCGCTACGCTCAGAAGGAACGACCCCACCAAATCCCAGATAGGAAAGAATTGAAAGAATCAGGTTATCGACGTTGTTAAAAGGGTCATTCTCAAACGTCAGATCGCCGCGCCAGTGTAGATAGTCAACGACATTTGCCATGATGCCTCTTTCCTGCTGGTACATTTCGTATACTAAGCATAGTGGAAGTTTGATTAATTTGGGGAGAAGCCCGTGGAAAAAGCTACAGTTTCTTCAAAAGCAATTGCTACTAAGAAGCGCTTTGTTTTTGCAGATGTTCTTACCATTTTGGCAGGTATTGCTGTTGTTATGCTACATACCTCGCTTAATGTATTCTCGCTTGCACACACCAAAACATGGGCCTTCTCTTTATCTTTGCAAGCTGCGTTTATTTACGCGGTACCCATCTTTTTTATGCTAAGCGGTATGAATCTGCTTGGCTATAGAAGCAAATATTCCACTAAAACATTCTTTACGAAACGTGCAAGAAAGACGCTGATGGCGCTTATTTTTGGAAGCGTAACAGTGTATTTGATGTACGTGCTTTTTCCTACAAAGTTTTGGGGTGCAGAGGAATTTGCTGCGAGCGCTGGCATTGCTGATTTTGTGAAGCGCTTTCTAACCAATAACGTTAACAGCACACTTTGGTTTATCTATACCATTTTGTATCTGTATCTTTTGACACCTGTGCTTTCTTTGGTAGTTCAAAAGAAAGAAACCCTACTCTATGTTATGGCGCTTACGCTCTTTGTGAGCTTTGGATTGCCGCTACTTGAGTTCATTGGCGTTCGTGGTGTTTACTTTGATCAGCTGTTTAGATGGGCCGCCTTTAACAGTGATGGCCTTTTCTACTATCTGCTGGGATATTACGTTAAGACGTATTACGACGAGCTTCCAAAATTTACTAAAAACAATCTTGTGCTTGCTGTAATTTTCTTGCTTTCATCTGCGGCCATGTTTGGTTGGGGACTTGTTGCTAACAACTTTGGAACCCCACTGACGCCAGAAATGACGTATCAGAGTTATCCAGTTGCTATTAAAAACTTCCTCTGCTTAGCACAGGCCGCATCTTTGTTCCTGTTTGTGCTGAACCTTGAGCCAACGCTGCAGGAGCTTTCCGATGGTGCCAAGAAATGCATCGGCACGGTATCTGCTGGTGTTTTAGGAGTCTATCTGTTCCAGATTCCTGTTATTAACTTCTTAGGACTAAGACTTGGTCGATTCCCATACAGCTTGCTTGGAAACGCTTTTGTACGAGGCATCTTTGTTTTTGCAGTCACAATTGTTGTAGTTATGGTGTTCCAGTGGCTGATGAGACAGGTCAAACAGAAATTTTCTGCTAAATAGGCGTTCTATTTCATCAGAGAAATTGAG
>CAUORV010000013.1:0-15670 GCA_963507085.1 uncultured Atopobium sp. | reverse complement strand
CGCTTGCTGCTGGCCGCCCTTCTCGCTCTCTGAAAAGATTGTTGACCAGATTAGGACCATCACCAAAAAGCTGGCGCTTGCCTGCGGCATTCGAGGTCTGTTGAACATCCAGTACGCCGTTCGCGATGAGCACGTCTTTGTCATTGAGCTCAACCCTCGCGCTTCTAGGACCGTGCCTTTCTCGTCAAAGGCAACTGGCGTCTCTCTGGCTAAATACGCATCTCGTATCATGGCTGGCGAGAAGATCAGCGAGCTTAGAAACGAAGGCCTGCTCCCGGATGAGAACCGCAGCGTTGACTACTATGCGGTCAAAGAGGCAGTTATGCCTTGGTCTAGGTTCCCTGGCGCTGACTCAATCCTTGGTCCTGAGATGAAGTCTACCGGTGAGGTCATGGGCATTGCTCGCACCTTCCCAGCAGCGTACGCAAAGACTCGTGAAGCGGTTGAGAATAAGCTCCCTGAGCAAGGCTCTGTCTTCATCAGCGTGTGCGACCGCGATAAGCGCGCCATTGCTCCAGTTGCTATGGCTTTGGAGAACCTCGGCTATGGCATCTATACCACGGGCGGCACCGCAAAGACGCTGCGCGCAGCAGGAATTGACTGCACCACCGTCAATCGCATTTCCGATGGTTATCCAAATGTTGTTGACCTGATGCGCGATAAGACCGTCAGCTTCATCATCAATACCCCTCACGGTCACGAGGCCCACAGCGACGGCACTAAGATGCGTGCAGAGGCTGTCAGCCAGGGTATTACCTGCGTCACCGCAATGTCTGCTGCTACCGCTCTTATCCAGGCACTTGCTGCGGCAAGAAAGAGTGAGCCCGAGACCTTTGCACTACAAGATCTTTAAAACGTGCTGGGAGAATGAGCTTTTCACTTGAACAAGACCGGTCTTGAAAAAGGCCGGTCTTTTTTCGTGAGGGAAGTGTTTAGAATACGAAGTTCTCCTAGTGAAGAGCGCAAAAGTTTGTTATTATTGCAAGGCTGCATAAATATGCGGGCGTGGCGGAACTGGCAGACGCGCTAGATTTAGGTTCTAGTGGACTAAGTCCGTGGGGGTTCGATTCCCTCCGCCCGCACCATGCAGAAATTTGGTTAAGAGCTGGTACGCCAGCATTTTTTACGAGACACTGGAGGAACGTTGAACATCACCGTTACCGCAGATAAGCCAGTTGACGAGAAACTCACCGTCAAGGTTACAGTTCCTGCTGCAGAGGTAGACGCTGCCATTAAGCAGGCTTACAAGGACATTGCAAACAAGTATTCCTTCCAGGGTTTCCGCAAGGGCCGCGCACCTCGTCCTGTCATTGATGGCATTGTTGGCCGCGAGGCAGTCCTTGCTCAGGCAACCAACGATCTTCTCGGCGCAGCAGAGCCACAGCTTCTTGAGGAGCTTGACCTTGTTCCTGTTGGCCGTGGTGATTACAACCAGGATGCAGACCTTCCTGTTGAGGGTCAGGATTACTCCTATGAGGTAGTCTTCAACGTTCGTCCTGAGGCTAAGCTTGATTCTTACGATGCTCCTGCAATCAACATGCCTCCAAATGAGGCAACTGAGGCTGAGGTTGATCACCAGATTAAGCAGCTTCTTTCTTACCAGGCTAAGTTTGAGAACACCAAGGAGAAGCGTGCTGTTAAAGAGGGCGACACCATTGGTGTAGACATCAAGAACATTGAGGGTGCTGCTCACATGGAGGGCGAGGACCGCGTTCTTACCCTTAATGGCACTCAGGCTCCAAAGGAGCTTGAGGAGGCACTCATCGGCATGAAGCCAGGTGAGGAGAAAGAGGTCAAGTGGACTCACAGCCACACTCACGGCGATGAGGTTCACTCCCACGACTACGATATCAACGTCAAGGTTGTTGCTCACAAGAAGTCCGTCACTCCAGAGCTGACCGATGAGCTTGCAAAGAACACCTTTGGTTATGACACTGTCGAGAAACTCCGCGAGGCTGTTAAGTCTGAGATTGAGTCCGACAAGAAGAATTCTCTTCCAACTCTTAAAGAGGACCGCGTTGTTGAGGCTGTAGGCAAGCGTCTTCAGCTTGATGAGGTTCCAGAGGAGTACAAGAACGAGGTCTTCAACGAGATTGCTCAGGAGTTCCTGAGTGGTCTTCAGCAGCAGGGTATGACTCTTGATATGTTCCTGGCTGCACGCGGTATCAAGACCGATGACTTCATCTCTGATCTTCGTGTTCAGGCTGAGGAGCGCGCACGTCAGTCCCTGGCTCTTGACGCAGTGGCTGCAGAGCTCAAGCTTGAGGCAACTGAGGATGACATCCGCGCAGAGTTTGAGCGCGCTGGTGTTCCTAACGTTGAGGCTGCAATTGAGGAGTGGCGCAAGGCTGGCCGTCTTCCTGCAATTCGCGAGTCCATCCGTCGCTCTAAGGCTCTTGATTGGCTGCGCGACAACGCAACCGTCACCGTTGTCGACGAGATTGCTGAGGCTGCAAAGGAAGAGCAGAAGGCAGAGAAGAAGCCTGCTAAGAAGGCTCCTGCTAAGAAGAAGGCAGCTAAGAAGGACGAGGACGCAGAGAAGGACGCTGAGTAGTCCGCAACTGGTTGGGTTTCTCGCCAGAAAAACTGCGCCAAAAGTTGCAGTTACTTTGAATTTTTCATACCCCGGGTTAGAGACATGCTTCCCGGGGTATGTTTCTAAGGAAAGACCTTTGAAGGAGGATTATGCATTATCCAACAAACATTCCAACTATTCCGTATGTTATTGAGCAGACTCCTCGTGGTGAGCGTAGCTATGACATCTACTCCAGACTGCTCAATGATCGTATTGTTTTCTTGGGAGAGCCTGTAACTCGTGATTCTGCAAACCTGGTCATTGCACAGCTTTTGCACCTTGAGAGCCAGGATCCAGACAAGGATATTTCTCTCTACATTGACTCTCCTGGTGGAGACGTTTACGCAGGTCTGGGCATCCTTGATACCATGAACTTTATCAAGCCAGATGTTTCTACTATCTGCGTTGGTATGGCAGCATCAATGGGCGCTGTTCTTCTTGCAGCCGGTGCAAAGGGTAAGCGTCTTGCGCTTCCTAACTCTATGGTTATGATTCACCAGCCATCCAGCGGTGTTCAGGGTCAGCAGACTGATATTCAGATTGTCGCAGATGAGACAAAGTGGATTCGCCAGCGCATCAATGAGCTGCTTTCGGATTATACTGGACAATCTATCGAGAAGGTCAATGTAGACACCGAGCGCGATAATTATCTTCGTGCACAGGAGGCCTGTGACTACGGCCTGGTTGACCGAGTTATCTCTTCTCGTAACGACCAATAATTGTTCTTGTATCGAGGGTTTAAGTTATGGCTAAAGACCAGGACTTCTCGCCTTTTGGCGGATTAGATGAGATGCACTGTTCTTTCTGCGGAAAGAGTAGGTCGCAGGTAAATAAGCTTATCCAGGGCCCTGGTGGAGTCTGCATTTGTGATGAATGCGTCTCTACCTGCTCGGATATGATTGATGAGTCTCTTGGCTTTGATGAAGATTCAGAGATTGAGACTCACTCTGATGAGCCTGTTATCAAAGACCTGCCAACTCCACACGAGATTTACGATGAGTTGTCTCAGTATGTAATGGGCCAGGAAGACGCTAAGCGCGCTATGTCGGTTGCAGTGTACAACCATTATCGTCGTATCCTTTCTGGCAATGATGAGCCTCAGGAGGGCCAGGAGGACGTTGAGATTGCAAAGTCCAACATCTTGCTGCTTGGTCCAACCGGTACTGGTAAAACCTTACTTGCTCAGACACTTGCCCGTTTTCTTGAGGTTCCGTTTGCTATTGCTGACGCAACAACCCTTACCGAGGCTGGTTACGTTGGTGAAGATGTCGAGAATATCCTGCTTAAGCTTATCACCGCTGCTGACGGCGACGTTGAGCGCGCTCAGGTAGGCATTGTCTACATCGATGAGATAGACAAGATTGCTCGCAAGGCCGAGAACCTTTCTATTACTCGTGACGTTTCTGGTGAGGGCGTTCAGCAGGCACTTCTGAAGATTCTTGAAGGTACGGTTGCTAGTGTTCCACCAACAGGTGGCCGCAAGCACCCTCAGCAGGAGCTTATTCACATTGACACCACCAACATCTTGTTCATCTGCGGTGGCGCTTTTGTTGGCCTGGATAAGATTGTTGCTGACCGCATTGGTAAAAAGGGAATTGGCTTTAACTCTGATGTTGCTCAGAATGTCAAAGAAGGTGAGTCCGAGCTCATTGCCAAGGTAATGCCTCAGGATCTGCACAGGTTTGGCATGATTCCAGAGCTTTTGGGCCGTATTCCTGTTATCACTTCTACTCGTGAGCTTGGTGAAGAAGATCTGATGAGCATTCTCACAGATCCAAAGAATGCTCTTACCAAGCAGTACAAGCGTATGTTTGAGCTTGAGGGAGTAGACCTAGAGTTTACTGAGGATTCACTCAGAGAGATTGCTAAGAAGGCTTTAGCTCGCGGCACCGGTGCTCGTGGTCTTCGTGCAATCTGTGAGTCTACGTTGCAAGAGACCATGTTTGATCTGCCATCAGATTTGGATATCACAAAGGTTGTGGTTACTCCAGAAAGCGTTGGCGGAGATAACGCCCCAGAAATCATTAGGGGCAAAAAGAAATAACTCGCATAGCAATAAAAAAGGAGGTCGAAAGACCTCCTTTTGCGTTATAAATTACCGCCACCAAGTTTGTTGTATGACGTAATAAGTTGGGTGCGGGTTTTGGTACCTGGTGGAAAAACGGTGTCAAACAACGGCATCAAGCCGCGGAAAAGAACACCACTTTGCACGCGATGAGAAAGACCTCTTACCGTACGTCTTGACTCTTCAAGCTGTGAACGAAGCTCCTCAAGATACGGGGAGCGACGAGCATAGAACCAGAAAAGGCCTGCAAGGTCTGAGTTTGGATAGAGCCAAGGCCTGTTGTCTGGTCCTGCAAAATGAGCAATACAGATATTCTTACGAGCCTCTTCGTATTCTTCTCGCACGTCTTTTGGTGCCTGAGCAACAATGTGATCACGACGAAGGAATTGCCAGTCTACCAGGTAATTCCATTTCATATTAATACGGAGATAGTGGCCGTTTACAAACCTGTTAAGAACATCTTGGTCAAGCCATCGCCATGCACGCATGGTTGAGACCTTCAGAAACTCCTCAGGAGAAATCTGCTTTCTAATCTCTTCAAGGTTCATCAAAATGACGCCTGCCTGGAAGTAATCGTGAGGATCATCCATGCCCAGCTCATTTTTAAGGTAGGGGCCAACTGTGGCGTCATAGCCATCAATCTGACCAATAGTATCTGCATCGCGCGTAGCGCCTACCAAGTATCCTGTGACATCGATATCATAGAGCTCTGCAATATCGGTATTAACTACCAGGTCAGAGTCAAGGTAGATGGCTTTATTGACGTTAGGAAGCAGCGAGGGAGCAAGCAGTCTGTAGTAAGTTTCTGGTCTAAAGTGACCATGATGAGGAAGCTCAATATCACCAAGGGCAGCATCAACATCTAAGAAACCAACATGGACGTTATCAACAAGCTGAGCCTGACGAGTAAGCGTAATCATGCTGGTAGGAGTGAGGTCACGAGTCAAAACAATGATGTCGTAACGACGTTCTGGATTGACGTTCTCAATGATGGATTGAATTGCTACAGACAAATACGGCACAAAGTTATCGCTGCAGGCAAATACAAGCACAACGTCATTAAGAGCAAGTCCCAGCTCATCGGATGAGCTTGCAAGCATTGCTCCAGAAAGTTGCGCCCTGCCTGTTCCAACAAGGCGTTGTGTGGGTATTTTACGTAATCTTCTCATACGTAAGACTTTAACACTTAGACGCCAAAAACGCCTGCTGCGTTTGCCATTACTTCACTTTGCACAGAGTATCCACGGGCCTCACTGAGCCCGAGAAGAGCTCGCTTAAGGCTGTTCACAATGTCAAGCGCGTCAATATCTGTGTGATCACTGGAGGGAAGGTCAGTCTCGGTAAGGAGTTTATCTTTTGGGTAGACCTTAGCGTATTCACGGCCACGCTTAGTCTTAAGACTCATCTCGCCAGCAGAGAACCAACAACCTAGCTTAATGGCTCTCTGGAGTTCGTCTGAGCTACCGCTAAACCAGTGGATGATAGGAACACACTCTCGAGCGGCTCTTGTCTGCTCAAGAATATCTAGTACCGTATCAACGCTTCTCACGGTGTGCATCGAGAGCACTCGTGGCTGGTCGTTGCGTGAAAGCTCTGCTGCACGTGCGCAGATCTTTGTAAAGGCCTTAACCTGCAAATCTTGCAACCCATCAACACAATAGCGAGAAGAAAAATCTAGTCCAATCTCGCCAAGGTAAGATGTCTGCTCCATCAGTTCTAGCAGGAGCTCTATATCTTCTTCAGTAACGCGCCCATCAGAGATGTACCAGGGATGTGCTCCAAGTCCCACACGGATGTTGTCTTGCGTAAGCTGAGGAGCAAGTTCTAGGTAGTCGTGAGGAGTAACACCGCAGGTAAAGAAACCTAATCCGGCGTCATGGGAACTTCTCGCTACATTGAGTGGAGAGTCCATAAGGTTGGCATGGACGTGTGCATCAAAGTATGTGAGGTTACTCATGGTCAAGCCCTGAAAGATGCAGAATGACGTCTGAGGCAATCATCTGACCCATAATAGGAGGGTAGTAGGACATAGTGCCTAGCTTGGCAGATTTGCCCGTTGCGCCCTCTGGTGCAAAAACTGGTCGCGCTGGCTCAGGGGAGTAGAGAACACGGAAGTCGGCAAGTCCACGCTTCTTGGACTCTTTTCTCATTACTCTTGCAAGAGCATCGGTATGCGTTTTTGAAAGCGTAGTAATCTCCAGAAGTTCTGGGTGGATTTTATTGCCTCCACCCATACTGGAGATTAGATAGATATCGTTTTTCTGACACCATGCCACAACAGCTAATTTGGCAGAAATGGTATCGATAGCATCAACTACAACATCTGGTTTTGGAAGAGCAGAGAGCTGCTCGTCAACGTTGTCTTTAAGCAAAAACGCGTCAAGTGTGACCACGTGAGCGTCTGGATTAATGTCCAGAATCATCTCTTTGGTAACGTCAACTTTTCTTTTTCCAATGGTGCTCACATAGGCAATAGCCTGTCTATTAAGGTTGGATGCTTCTACTGCATCAGCATCCACTAAAACAAACGAGCCTACACCGCCCCTAGCTAGTGCCTGAACACAGTTTGAGCCAACGCCGCCAAGCCCTAAGACCATAACGCAGGAATTTTGAATCTGCCCAAGACGATCTTTTCCTAGGACAAGTTCAAGTCGAGCAGTGGCTTCAGGAATTGTGACAGACATAGAGCTCCTTATAAAATGTATCTGCAGATAGTATTTATTGTTCAAGAGTATAGAGGGCCTTAAAGTACTGATTTTGTTGCATAAGTTCCTCAAACGAACCCTTTTCGATAATACTACCTTCCTTCATTACAATAATTTCGTCAAATTTTTTCAGCTGAGCTTCCTCTAAGTTGTGTGTAATAACTAGGCGTAATGTGCCTGTGAGATTTGTTATTGAATTTATAATTTGGTCAGTAGTTGAATGGTCAAGTGCTGATGTAGCTTCATCAAAAAATAGAACTTTAGAACCTTTTAACAAACTTCTTGCAATACAAATTCTTTGACGTTCGCCACCAGAAAGGTTTGAACCTGCTTCACCACATTGATAACTCAGCTTATTTTGTTTAATGAAATCTGTAAGACCAGCTTTTTCACATGCTTGGAAAATAGCATCTTTTGGGTGACTTTCGAACATAGTAATGTTGTCTTCAATTGATGCATTGAATAAGAAATTCTCTTGTTGTACGAGTGAAACATTTTGATAGAGACTCTTTTTATCAATAGTTCTTAACTCTAAGTCATCATAAAATATATTTCCTTGATAACTTAAATTGCTGCCCATGAGCAGATTAAATAAAGTAGATTTTCCAGATCCTGATATTCCAACAATTGCATAACTTTTATTAGGCAGAAGTTTGATTGATAAATTTTTCAGCACAGCTTTATTTTGTTCGTAAGCAAATGAAAGATTGTTGATGACTATTCCTTTTGTAACTTTATCTAATGTCTGTTGCCCCTCTTCTTCTTCATTGTCAGCAAGAGTCTCAGAAAATTTTAAAATCAAATCATTTGAAGCCTTACGCGATGCGAGTACCGGTGGAATTGTTTGTAAAGGGAGACTAATGTAATTCATAAGTAACGTAGCCATAAGAATTACACCAGGTGTTACTCCTTGATTTGAAATACAAAGATATGTACCAGCAATCAAAACAGCCCATTGAGATAAGCCGAAAGCACTCCAACTCAGAGTATTAATGAATCGAGTAGTTTTTCTACTTTCTCTTTTTGAGCTTTCAAGAGCGTTATTGTCTTTTTCAAAAAGTCTCACTGCAGCCTTTGTTGCTCCGTAAGCTTTTATCAAAGGAAAGCCTTTTACTAGATCAGTGACTTGGGCAATGAATTGACTAGTTTTCGCAGAAGATTCTTTTTGAATTTTTCCGAGTGTTCCACCTAGCTTTACGCCAATGATTAGAGGAAGAATTGAAGCGGCAATAGCTACAAAAGTTAATGGAATGCTTTGAACCATGAGCATTATGAGGGCCACAATGAAAGATATGCTATCGCTTACCAAAGAAAACATCTGTTCAAGATATGTAGTCTCTATAGTATTTAAATCATTAGTAAGTGCAGATACATAAACGGAACTACCACTTGCTTCAAACGAGTTTATACCTTTTTTCAGCATGTATTTAAATGCAGTGTTGCGATAAGAGTTAGCAGCATGATAGAGATAATTAGGAACAAAATAACGAACCACTAATTTATTTGTAATTGCTGAGATTGTTAATATGGCGGCAAATAGACAACCTTGTAGAAAATCATTAAATGATCCTGACACAGCGGAATTCATGAGAATTGAAGTTATGTAGGGTGAACATACCGTAACTAGTTCTAAAGAAGTTGTAAAGAAAAAGGAGCCGAATAACAACTTTTTATTACTCCAAAAGAGACTCCGCTTAAGGTCATTTTGAATTTCTTTAACAGTGCTTTTCATGTCAAACCTTCTTTACCTGTAGAAAAAGTTGTTGACTATACTTTTGATTTAAATGTTGTTGATTTTTTTCAATCTATTTTAGTGTTTGATATGTTTGTTATGGCTTCTTTCAGCTAAAACTTTGAATTGAATGTTGTGACAAATCAATACTACTACTTTTTATACAAAGTGTAATTTTTTATATGTAATATTAAAATTACATTAATATATTCCCCTAAACCACATCTGTTTTAATGCATTATACTGTTCAAATGGTTAATAGGAATACTGCTAAAAGCATATGAAAGGCAAGATTACTGTGGAAGAAATGCCCAAGAATTATGATCCTCAGGCAGCTGAGCCTGAGCTCATTGAAAAGTGGATTAAGGCAGATTGTTATGGTCGTAGCAAGGGAACTGAAGACCGTACAGTAGTTATCCCTCCACCAAACGTTACCGGCATCCTTCACATGGGACATGCCATGGATGACACCATCCAGGACACCTACATTCGTTATTCTCGCATGCGCGGTTATTCAACTCGTTGGATTCTTGGAACAGATCACGCAGGCATTGCAACCCAGACTAAGGTTGATAAGAAGCTTAAGTCAGAGGGCATTTCTCGCCTGGAGATTGGTCGCGAGAAATTCCTGGAGGCTTGCTGGGATTGGACACGCGAGTACGGCGGAACCATTGTTTCTCAGATTAAGCGCATGGGCTGCTCCATTGATTTTAATGACGAGAAGTTCACTATGTCTCCTGAGTACACTCAGGCAGTGCGTAAGGTCTTTGTTGACTGGTATCATGACCAGCTTATTTATCGTGGTAAGCGCATCGTAAACTGGTGTCCTCATTGCGAGACTTCTATTTCTGACGATGAGGCAGAATATGCTGACGAGAAGGGCCATCTTTGGTACCTGCGCTATCCACTCAAAGAGCCTGTTAATGGCGTTGAATACATTACCGTAGCTACTACTCGTCCAGAGACCATGCTGGGCGATACGGGCGTAGCTGTTTCTCCTCAAGATCCAGAAAAGGCTGATCTTGTTGGAAAGACCGTTATTCTGCCAATTGTTGATAGAGAGATTCCAATCTTCTCTGACTGGCACGTTGACGCAGGCTTTGGTACCGGTTTTGTTAAGGTAACCCCAGCTCATGACCCTAACGACTTTGCTATGGGTCAGACTCACAATCTTGAGCAGATCAACATCTTTGATGAGCATGCTGTTGTAGTTGACGGCTATGGTGAGTTCTCTGGTCTTGACAGAGATCAAGCTCGTGAGGCTATTGTTGCTTGGTTTGAAGAGCACGGTCTGCTTGATCACGTTGAAGACCTTGATCACTCCGTTATGCATTGCTACCGCTGTGGCACTACGCTTGAGCCATGGCTCTCTGAGCAGTGGTTTGTTGCTGTCGATAGGCTCAAAGAGCCCGCAGCACAGGTAGTCAAAGACGGTCAGGTTACCTTCCACCCAGAGCGTTGGACTCAGACCTACCTCACGTGGATGGAGAATCTTCGCGACTGGAACATCTCCAGGCAGCTTTGGTGGGGACACCGTATTCCTGTGTTCTACTGCGATGATTGCGGTTGGCAGGACGCGCTTATGGAAGATACTGATATCTGTCCTAAATGTGGCGGCCATCATGTTCACCAGGATGAGGATGTTCTGGACACCTGGTTCTCTTCACAGTTGTGGACTTTTGCTACACAGGGTTGGCCAGACCATCCTGAGCAGCTTGAGGGTCACCATCCAACGCAGGTCCTGGTAACCGCTCGAGACATCATCGCTCTTTGGGTTGCTCGCATGATTATGAGTTCGCTCTACTTTACCAAAGAGATTCCATTCCATGATGTCTACATCTACGCAACCATTTTGGCTAAGGACGGCAGCCGCATGTCCAAGTCAAAGGGTAACGGCGTAGATCCTATGGATCTGATTGCTAAGTATGGTGCAGATGCAATGCGTTATAACCTGCTTACGCTTATTACCAACAACCAGGACGTCAAGTTTGATGCTGTTCTTGATAAGAAGACTCGTGAGCTTATTGAGTCTCCAAGAACTGATCAGGCACGTTCATTTGTTACTAAGATTTGGAATGCAAGTCGCTTTGTTCAGATGAATCTTGACGGCTACACTGTCGGCATGCCAAAGGCAGAAACGCCAGAAGACGCATGGATGTTCTCGCGCCTTGCTAAGGTTGTAGCAGAGACAACTGAGCAGCTTGAGACCTATGGCTTTGGCGAGTATGCCCGCAACATTCAGTCTTTCTTCTGGAATGATGTCTGCGACTGGTACATCGAGCTTTGCAAGGGCCGCCTTCTGGATGGAACTCCTGAGGAGCGTCTGCAGGTTCAGCGCAACCTTGTCTTTGTCCTGGATGTCAGCATGAGGCTTCTGCATCCAGCCATGCCATTTGTTACCGAGAGCGTTTGGGATGCCCTTCCTGCATCTGGTCTTTTGAGTCACGATGCGGAGTTCTTGATGGTCTCTGAGTGGCCAGACCCACAGGAGCTTGCAAACTTTGTTGACGAGGCAGCTGAGCATAACTTCTCGCTTGCTAAGACTGTTGTTTCTGCTGTTCGTTCTTCTCGCGCTCGTTATAGGCTGTCTCCAAAGACAGATCTTGCTGTTGTGGTCAAAGCTCCAGCACAGGATGTTGCAGCTCTGAAGGAGCAGGCAGCCTTCATTCAGAACGTTGGCCGTGTAAGCTCGCTTGAGGTTGCTGAGGCTCCTCAGAAGCCCGCCGGTTCTGTTTCTGTCACCGACGCTGGCCTTGAGATGTACGTTGTTCTGGGCGAGCTTGTTGACCTTGCTGCAGAGGCTAAGCGTCTTCAGAAGGATCTTGAGTCCGCAAAGAAGGAGCTTTCTGGTGTGGAGCGCACCCTTGCTAACGAGGGCTTTGTTGCTAAGGCAGCGCCTGAAGTTATCGAGAAGAAACGTGCACGCGCAGAAGAACTTACTACGCTTGTTGCTCAGCTAGAGCAGCAGATTGCTGACTTCTCATAGGTAAAACTTGATGCGGTGTAACAGCCGCATCTTGTGTTTAGTACGTGCATGCAGTCCACTTTAAGTTAGGAACAACATGTCTGAGGTTACATCCGATATCGAGATTGCTCAATCATCCGAGATGCTTCCCATCTTTGAGGTGGCAAAGCGTGCGGGTATTCCAGAGAATCTTCTGGAGCCTTATGGTCGCTATAAGGCAAAGCTTGATGCACGTGCTCTGGCAGATAAGCCTCTTCGTGGAAAGCTTGTGCTGGTAACCGCCATTAACCCAACGCCAGCAGGCGAGGGAAAGACTACTACCTCGGTTGGTCTGGCTGATGCTTTGACCAGCTTGGGACAGTCTGCCATGTTGGCCCTTAGAGAGCCTTCTTTGGGTCCAGTCTTTGGCGTTAAGGGTGGCGCTGCGGGTGGTGGATATGCCCAGGTAGTTCCTATGGAGGACATCAACCTTCACTTTACCGGAGACTTCCACGCTATTGGTGCTGCGAACAACCTTTGTGCAGCCATGCTGGATAATCACATCAAGCAGGGCAACAGCCTCAACATTGATCCACGCCGCGTTGTGTGGAAGCGCTGCGTAGACATGAATGATCGCCAGCTTAGAAACGTTGTTGACGGCCTTGGCGGCATTGCAGACGGCATGCCAAGACAAGACGGCTTTGATATTACCGTTGCCTCCGAGGTCATGGCTGTATTCTGCCTTGCTTCGGGCATCAAAGATCTTAAAGAGCGCCTGGGCAGAATGGTTATTGCCTACACCTATGATCGCAAGCCTGTTACTGTCAGCGATATCCACGCAGAGGGTGCTATGACAGCACTGCTTAAAGATGCTATTCAGCCTAACCTGGTACAGACACTTGAGCACACACCTGCACTTGTCCACGGCGGTCCTTTTGCCAACATTGCTCACGGTTGCAATACGGTTGAGGCAACAAAGACGGCTCTTCGTCTTGCTGATTACGTTGTTACCGAGGCTGGTTTTGGCGCAGATCTTGGTGCCGAGAAGTTCTTGGACATCAAATGTAGAGCTACTGGTCTTGTTCCATCGGCTGTTGTTCTAGTGGCAACTGTTCGTGCTCTTAAGTACAACGGAGGCGTTGCAAAAGCAGACCTTAACCAGCAAAACGTTGAGGCGCTTAAAGAGGGCATTCCTAACCTGCTTCGCCACGTTGACAACATCCAGACGGTCTACGGTCTTCCTGTAGTTGTTGCCATCAATGCATTCCCAACCGATACCGCTGAAGAGCTTGCTCTGGTAGAGGAGGAGTGCAAGAAGCGTGGCGTAAATGTTGTCCTGTCTGAGGTTTGGGCAAAAGGTGGAAAGGGCGGCCAGGCTCTGGCAGAAGAGGTTATGCGCCTTTGCCAGACTGAATCTCAGCTCACCTTTGCTTACGACGTCAAAGAGTCTTTGAAGCAGAAAATTACCGACATTGCCACTAAGATTTACCACGCCGATGGTGTTGAATTTGCTCCAAGTGCTGCCAAGCAACTTCAGCAGCTTGAAGAGCTTGGCTTTGGTGAGCTTCCTATTTGTATGGCAAAAACTCAGTACTCTTTTACTGACGATCAGACTAAATTGGGTGCTCCAGAAAACTTTAAGATTACTGTGCGAGAAGTTCGTGTTTCTGCAGGTGCAGGCTTTGTAGTTTGCCTTACGGGCTCTATCATGACCATGCCAGGACTTCCAAAGGTTCCTGCTGCAGAGCACATTGATGTTCTTGATGATGGAAGAATTGTGGGTCTTTTCTAATGTCTTATCCCTCTTCACCTGAAGAAGTAGCGTTTACAATCTATAGTGCAGATTCTTATGCGCAACACCTTGCTGCTAAAGAGCCTATTCCTGGCGGCGGTAGCGCTGCCGCTTATGTAGGTGCGCTTGCAGTATCCTTGGCTTCAATGGCTGGTGTCTACGCACAAGGAAAACCTGCCTATGCTCAGCATGAAGACGATCTTGCAAAATACATTGCTCGAGCTGGTGCGCTCCGTCAGGACTTTATGGAGTTGATGGACGAGGACTCTCGTCAGTTCTTGCTGGTTTCAAGTGCGTTTAGCGTGCCCAAGGATGACCCAAAACGTGCAGAAATCGTTGAAGATGCTCTTAAAGAAGCAGCTCAACCTCCGCTGAAGGTTATGAGAAAAGTATGCGAGTCCATTGAGCTTCTTGAAGAGATGCTTATTAAGGGCTCCCGTATGCTTTTGTCTGATGTGGGCTGTGGTGCTGCTCTTGCACGTGGTGCTTTGATTGCCGCTTCTCACACGCTGTTTGTAAACACTCGTTCTATGCATGATACGGCGTACGCTCAAACGCTGCTTGATGAGGCGGATAAGCTTCTAGACACCTATGTATCACGAGCTGACGCCGTAAGTGATGCGGTGAGTGCGCAGCTGAGACAGGAGGCATAACATGAGCTCAGAGACTATTTCACAGGAGCTTCGTGGTGCTCCTGTTGCCAAGGCAATAACTGAAGAACTTGCTGCTCAAGTTCAGGAGCTCCGTGCACAAGGCGTGACTCCTAAGCTGGTTATTGTTCGCATTGGACAGAAAAGCGATGACCTTACCTATGAGCGCGCAGCATATACGCGTGCGGAGAAGGTGGGCTTTGAAGTTGAAACCATTGAGCTTCCAAAAGATGCTACACAAGAGCAGGTAAATAGCGCGTTTGATCAGGTTTCCGTCGATGTATTGGTACATGGTTGTCTGCCTATGCGTCCTTTTCCTGCTGGTATTGATGAGCATGAAGCGCTTCAGCATCTAGTTCCAGAAAAAGATGTTGATTGCGCAACCGATTCTATGTTGTTGGCAACGCTTTGTGGAACTCCTGGCGCACTGGGACCTTGCACCGCAGAGGCAGTTCTCGCGCTTCTCGATTTCTACCAGGTACCCCTTGAGGGAGCGCCTGTTGCAGTTGTTGGTCGCTCAAATGTCATTGGTCGTCCGGTAGCTGCGCTTTTAAGTGCAAGAAACGCTACAGTGACGGTGTGTCACAGCAAGACCAAGGACCTTGCTGCTACGCTTAAGCAGGCAGAGGTTGTAGTTGTAGCTGCAGGTCGTGCGCACCTTATTGGAGCTGACTACGTAAGAGCAGGACAAACCATCGTTGACGTGGGTATTAACTGGGATGAAGACGCTCAAAAACTTGTTGGTGACGTCAATACAGAGCAGGTAGCGCCACTGGTGAGCGCTTATACTCCCGTTCCTGGCGGTGTCGGCAGTGTAACTACTGCAATCCTTGCTCGTCATGTTGTTGCTGCAGCTCAAAGAACGCTTGCATAAGAATGAAAGGTAGGTTGCCTCGTGGCAGCAAAGAATAACTATAAAAAGCTTGACCAAGAGCGCGTAAAAGCCGCAGTCACTGAGTTTTTGCTTGCTATTGGCGAGGATCCAGAGCGAGAAGGTCTGCTTGATACGCCGGACCGTGTTGCTCGTGCTTGCGTGGAGCTCTTTGGTGGCATGCAGGAAGATCCTGCAGCTCATCTGCGTAAGCAGTTCCATGAAGAGGGCAATAAAGAGATGGTTATTGTCCGCGACATTCCTTTCTCGTCTACCTGTGAGCATCACATTTTGCCTTTTGTTGGCAAGGCACACGTCTGCTATATCCCGCAGAAT